>DASTHJ010000324.1:0-4558 GCA_035718265.1 Steroidobacteraceae bacterium
CCTTACTACTCGGCCAGCCGCAAGCACCAGAAGACCGGCACGGGTCTGGGGCTGTACATCGGCAAGGGGATCGTCGATGCGCACGGCGGGCAGATCCGCTGCGCATCCGAGCCGGGCGTCGGGACCACGTTCTCGATCGCGCTGCCTCTGAATTCCTGAAGGCGCGCGCCGCGCCTACGTATTACCCGCAGCGATCGGCTCGTGCGAAGATCGCCGACGACTTCGCATGCCCGCCCGCATCTTCAACCGGCGATTTGCCGGCAACTATTTCTCGACGCTGGGATTCATCGGCCTTTCGTGGTGGGTGATCGAGCGGCTCAGCGGCTTCCATCGCGGCGCGCTGCAGGCGCAATGGCATTTCGGCATGTTCGGCATCGACGCCGCGTTGAGCGTGCACGCGTTGCTGTTGGCGTTGATCGCGCTGTACGCGATCGTGCTGCTGCCCTACTACGCGGTTTATCCCTGGCTGCATTCGAAGGCGTTCGTGTTCCTGCGCGGCCTGTGGTTCTGCGTGCTGCAATGGCACCGGCCGATGTCGCGCGCGCGCGCGGCACGGCGCGCGCGCCAGCCGTGGACCCTGCCGCTGAAGGCGACACCCTCTCCGGCAACCCGCCAGGCGGGGTTGGCGCTGTTGCTGAAGTTTTTCTTCGCGCCATTGATGATCAACTGGTGCCTCGGGCACGTGGCGGACATGTCGGGCGCCGTGGTGCAGCTCATCGACGGCGTGCGCGAGGGACTGCGCGGTCGCGCGCTGTTCGACGCCTCGATGTACTGGGCGCTGTTCCAATGCATCCTGTTCGCCGACACCCTGCTGTTCACGCTGGGCTACATCGTCGAAGTGCCGGCCCTCGGCAACCGCATCCGCAGCGTCGATCCCACGTTCTTCGGCTGGTTCGTCTGCCTGGCGTGCTATCCGCCGTTCAACGACTTCACCGGCCGCTTCCTCGAATGGCAGGCCAGCGACTTTCCGTACTTCGGGAACGACTACCTGCACCTCGCGGCCAACACGCTGCTGCTCGCGTCCATGGCGATCTACTCGTGGGCGTCGATCGCGCTGGCGTTCAAGGCGAGCAACCTCACCAATCGCGGCATCGTCAGTCGCGGCCCCTATTCGGTGGTGCGCCATCCCGCCTACGCCGCCAAGAATCTCGCCTGGTGGATAGGCTCGCTGCCGGCATTCATCGGGTGGTTCACGAGCGGCAACCTGCGCGCCGCGTCGTACTCGGTGTTCGCCATGGCGGGCTGGAGCGCGATCTACGTGCTGCGCGCCCTCACCGAGGAACGGCACCTGCTCATGGGCCACAACGGCTACCAGGAATACATGCAGCGCGTGCGCTGGCGGTTCATTCCCGGCGTCGTCTGAAGGCCGGGCTTGCCCGTGGCGCGGTTCGCTTAAACTGCGCGCGATCCCGGGGGTCGCAATGAAGTATCCGTTTCGATGGTTTGTCGGCTGCATGCTTGCCGGTTGGGTCGCCGGCGCGCAGGCGGCGCCGCAGAAGGCGACGTTCGCGAGCGAAGTGGCAACGGTGCAATGGCCGCTGGCAGCGCTGGATCCCGCCCTGCCTCGGGACTGGAAGGATTTTGAATTCCTGGTGGTCGAATTCCGCGCCTCCAGCAGCCAGCGTTTCGAGCTCGGCCTGGTAAGTGACGAAGGCAACGTTTCCAAGCGCATTCATCCGCTGGCGAACGTCTGGGTCCGCGCCTCGATTCCATTGCGATTCTTCCGCCAGGGGCTGGGCGATGCCGACGAGCTGGCCTCCACGGTCAACCAGCCGCGCAACAGCTACTGGATCAACATCGAGGCGGGTGGCCATGCGCCTGTCGAGCACGTGAGCGCGATCAGCGTGACCATGCGCTATCCGGCGCAGGCCACGACGCTGGAGATCCGCAAGGTGAGCCTGTCGAAGACCGACGTCGGCGACGCCGTGCTCGACGGCGGCGCACCGGTGATCGACGAGTACGGCCAGTACGTTCACGCCGACTGGCCCGGCAAGGCACGCTCGGTGACCGCGCTGGTGCGCGACTGGAGCGCCGAGCAGCGCATGCTGGCGCCGAGAAGGAGCGTTTCGACCTGTCGATATGGCGGCTTCGCGGGCGAACGGCGCAAGGCGACGGGTTTCTTCCGCGTCGAGCAGATCGGCGAACGCTGGTGGCTGATCGACCCGGAAGGCTGCCGCTTCTGGTCCGCAGGTGTGAACGGCGCGGGCGCGGATCCGCCCCGCTCGCCCATCATCGGCCGCGACGAGCTGTTTGCCAGCATCCCGACGCGCGCGCAGATACGCGCGCCGGGCGCGGATCCCGACCCGCTGCGCGACCCCGTCTCCTTCTACGTCGCAAATCTCGAACGCCGCTTCGGCGAGGACTGGCGCACGCCCGCGGCGCAGCTCACCGCGCGGCGCATGCGCGACTGGGGACTCAACACCGCATATGGCCCGCAGCTCAACGATGCGCTGGCCGCCACGCCGACCTTGCGCCAGCCCTACGTGTACCCGCTGCGCGGCTGGCAGCAGGTCGAGGGTGCCATCATGGGCATGCCCGACGTGTACTCGCCGGCTTTCGCGGAGCGCGTACAGCGCGAAGCCACGCAGGCGCTCGCGGCGCGCAAGGACGATCCCTGGATGATCGGCTACTTCATCGGCAACGAGCCGCCCTGGCCCGCGCGCGAGAGCGAGCTGGTCGAGCGCGTGCTGGCCGCGCCGCCGAGCGCTCTGCAGCAGCAATTCCGCACCGCGCTCGCCCGAGGCGACACGCCGCAGCGGCGCAAGGAGCTGGTGCATGCCGCGTTCACGCACTATCTCGAGATCGTGAACGCCGCGGTGAAACGCGCCGACCCGAATCACCTGAATCTCGGCATCCGCTTCGGCGGCACGCCGCCAGACGACGTGATCGCGCTGGCGCGCGGCTTCGACGTCTACAGCATGAACAAGTATCGCTGGGCGCCGCCGAAGGATTTCATCGACCGCGTGTACGCCCTCACCAGACTACCCATCCTGATCGGCGAGTTCCATTTCGGCGTGCCCGGGCGCGGCCTTGCGCCAGGCCTGGTGCAGACCGTGAGCCAGTCCGAGCGCGGCGTCGCCTATTCGTACTACGTCGAGCACGCCGCCCGGCACCCGGCCATCGTTGGTGCGCATTGGTACCAGTGGATCGACCAGCCGGCGACCGGCCGGCGCGACGGCGAGAACTACAACATCGGCTGGATCGACGTCACGGATCGCCCCTACCCCGAGCTGGTGGCTGCCGCCAGGGCCACGCATGCGCGGCTCGAGGCCATTCACGCGGGCAGGCTGGCGCCGACGACGCGCAAGCCACGCGCCTCGGAGTTCGGTACGCCCGAGGACTCGATCTACCTGGGGATTCCCGCGATCCAGTAGATCACTGGCGCAGCCGGATCGATTCGATCACGCGCCGGCCGCGGTCGGCACAGCCCGCGTCCTTGTCCGGTGTGCACGTATAGGTGACGAAGAACAGGTGGTCGGCGTACGAGGTCTGCGCCGTGATCACGTATTGATAGGCGGGTGGCGCCACCTCGGCTTCGAGCACCGCGAAATCGAAGCCACCGATGCGGCGGATGCCGGACCGGATGATCTTCGAATTGGTGAACATCCTCCTGAGGGTGTCCACGAGCGTGCCGACATCCGTGGGCTTCAATTCGAATTGCAGAATATGTTCTGCCGCCAGCGCGACGGACAGGTCGGCATTGCCGAACGCGATCGAGGGCCAGGGACCCGTGGCGTTTTCTTCTTCGTCCCGCTGCTGTTCCACGAGATCGGCGGGTACGAGCAGCGTCACCAATCCACCCAACAGCCTTCTCGGCTGCATGTCGTCGGCGGCGAACGCCGGGGAAGCCGCCATTGTGGTCAGCACGATCAAGGCCAGGCTGCGCATGCCGGCAGTATGCCGGATGACGACGAGCTGAGGTTGGGGCCGGCGGCCAGGAACCCCCTTTGTCTCCTGCCCGAGCACTCGCAATCGGTAACAAGGCTCGTGCTTCCGGGCCACCGGCACCAACCCCGGTGAGTTGCCGCAGCGGCCCCGGAGGTTCCTCAATAGCCCTGCGCCGCGCCGTCCTTGCGTGATTCCGAGGCGCCGAAGTACACGCCCTGGGCGTTGCGCAGGATGGCCTGGTAGCCGCCAAAGTCGCCGTCGTTCTCGACTTTGACTTTATGACCCCGGGCCTGCAGCGCCTTCACCGCAGCTGGTGAAAAGCCGACCTCGAGCACGACCTGGCCGCCATCGCGCATCACCTCGCCGGTGGGCTCGCTCGAGCCATCGTGCCGCACGCGCGGCACGTCGCCCGCCTCCTGCAGGTTCATGCCGAAGTCGATCAGGTTCACGAGGATCTGCACGTGCCCCTGCGGCTGCATGGCGCCGCCCATGACCCCGAAGCTGAGCCACGGCTTGCCGTCCCTGGTGACGAAGGCCGGGATGATGGTGTGGAACGGGCGCTTGCCCGGCGCGTAGACGTTCGGGTGCCCATCCTGCAGCGAGAACAGCTCGCCGCGATCCTGCAGGATGAAGCCGCAGCCGTCGGGCGTCATGCCGGAGCCCATGCCGC
>DASTHJ010000325.1:0-13053 GCA_035718265.1 Steroidobacteraceae bacterium
GCGATCATCTTGCGGCCGGCAATCTGGTCGCGCGTATGGTTCACGGTCTCGATGGCGATGAGCTCGCCGGCGCGCAGATAGCAGACGCTGAACGCACGGCTCGCCGGATCGCCGCGCACGACGATCCGGTCGTGCCCGGCCGAAAGTCCCACGATCACCATCTTGAGGTCGAACTGGTCGGACCAGAACCAGGGCACCTTGTCGTGCACGGTAGTCAGGTCGAGCATGTTGAGCGCCGCGGTCGTGCCCTGTTCGAAGGCGTTGTCGACGGATTCCAGGCGCACCGAAACGCCGAAATGCCGGCTGCGCTGCCGCGCGCAGTCGCCCGCTGCCCAGATCGCGGGGTCCGAAGTGCGACAGTACTCGTCGACCAGGATGCCGTCGTCGCAGGCCAGACCGGCGTCCCGCGCCAGCGCATCCTGCGGTTCCACGCCCACCGCGATGATCGCGAAATCCGCGGGCAGTTCGCTGCCGTCCTCGAGGCGAACCGCCGCGACGCGTTGCGTGCCGGAGTCGGGACTTTCCTGGCTGATCAGCTCGCGCACGCGACAGTTCAGCCGCACGTCGACCCCATGTCGCGCGTGCTCGGAGGCATAGAAGCGCGAGACCTCGGGCGAGACCACGCGCGCCATCAGCCGATCGGTGGCCTCGACCACGGAGACGTACACGCCGGCTTCGCGGCAGGTGGCGGCGACTTCCAGGCCGATGTAGCCGCCGCCGACGATGACGGCGCGCCGCCCGGGCTGGATCTCGGTTCGAAGCCGGTCGACGTCGGCGGCGGTGCGCAGGTAGTACACGCCAGCGAGCTCGGCGCCCGGAACCGGCAGCAGTCGAGGTTTGCTGCCGGTGGCCAGCAGCAGCCGCTCGTATTCGAAATGGGATCCGTCGGCGACCTCGACGCGTCGTGCGTGGACGTCCAGGCTCACGGCCGCGAATCCGAGCCGCAGGTCCACGGCGTGCTGCGCGTAATGATCTGCGTGGCGGAACAGCAGGCGGTCCTTTTCCATCGAACCCGCCAGGTACTTCTTGGACAGCGGCGGACGCTGGTACGGCAGCAGGTCCTCGTCGCCGACCAGGGCGATGGGGCCCTTGTGGCCGCGCTTGCGCAGTGTCTCGATGGCCTGCGCCGCGGCCTGTCCGGCGCCGACGATGACGATGGGCGAATACATGGGGAGGCGAATGATGCCGCGATTCGCGCCGGGCAGTTCCTCGTCGAAACCCGCGGTCCGGCTTGCACCAATAAATAAGAGTGGGGGTGTCTGCACCATTCATGGGCAGAAGCGGTTTCGTCGCGCTAAATTGGTGCCACGCAATTCCCCGAACGGCAGGCCGTTTGCGAAATTGCCGCTAAATCGGGCTTTCGGGATACTGGCACGGAAGCTGCACTGCCTTCAGGGCTCGCCGATGTCGGCGTCCACACACCTGACTGGCACCAAAGAATTGGGAGAAAAGAAATGAAATTGGTCACCGCCATCATCAAGCCTTTCAAGCTCGACGACGTCCGTGCGGCGCTGTCCGAGATTGGCGTTTCTGGCATGACGGTGACGGAGGTGAAGGGTTTCGGTCGCCAGCGCGGTCACACCGAGCTGTACCGCGGCGCCGAATACGTCGTCGACTTCGTCCCGAAGACCAAGATCGAAGTGGCCGTGCGCGGCGATCTGGTCGATCAAGTCGTCGAAGCCATCCTCAAGGCCGCCAAGACCGGCAAGGTGGGCGACGGCAAGATCTTCATCACCGACATCGACCGTGTCATCCGCATCCGTACGGGTGAGACGGACAACTCTGCCCTGTAAGGCCCGGCAGAACGATCCTCAGCTGCATGTACGACGGCCCGCACCCCTTCCGGTGCGGGCCGATCGCCAACGAGAGTGGGCACCTGGCCACCAGCATGCCTGTGGAACAGCGAGCGGGCTGACGTTTGACAATGCGGCGCGAGCCGCCAACAAGACCGCGGCGCCTCCGGCCGCCTGACGAGGGGTTGAAAAAAATGCGTGTCTCTAACTACCGGGTGCCGGCGGCACTCGGCTTGCTGCTGTGCCCGTTGTTTGCGCTGGCCCAATCCGCCGAGGCGGCGCCTCCTCCTGCCATCGATACCGGCGACACGGCATGGATCATTGCCGCCACGGCGCTGGTGCTGTTCATGACGCTGCCGGGACTCGCGCTGTTCTACGCGGGCCTGGTGCGCGCCAAGAACGTGCTCTCCATCCTCATGCAGTGCTTCGCGATCACCGGCGTCGTCTCGCTGCTGTGGCTCGCGGTGGGCTACTCGCTGGTGTTCACCGATGGCGGCGGCTCGCAGGCCTTCATCGGCGGACTCGATCGCGCGTTCCTGCTGGGCGTGCCGCGCGACGCGTTGTCGGGAACCATTCCCGAGACGGTGTTCTTCATGTTCCAGATGACCTTCGCCGTCATCACGCCGGCGCTGGTCATCGGCGGCTTCGCCGAACGCATGCGCTTCTCGGCGGTGTTGTGCTTCACGGTGCTGTGGCTGCTGCTGGTCTACGTGCCGCTGGCGCACTGGGTCTGGGGCGGCGGCTGGCTCGCGAAGCGCGGCATCATGGATTTCGCCGGCGGCATCGTCGTGCACATCAGCGCGGGCGTCTCGGCGCTGGTTTGTGCGCTGGTGCTGAGGCCGCGGCGCGGCTTTCCGCACACGGCCATGACACCGCACAGCCTGCCGCTCACGATCGCGGGCGCGGGCATGCTGTGGGTGGGCTGGTTCGGCTTCAACGCCGGCAGCGCACTCGCGGCCAATGGTTCGGCGGGCATGGCGATGGTGACGACGCACATGGGGGCGGCATCGGGTGCGCTCGCCTGGATGTTCATCGAGTGGAAGAAGTACGGCAAGCCGTCGACGCTCGGCATCGTCACCGGCATGGTCGCAGGACTCGGCACCATCACGCCAGCGTCGGGCTTCGTCGGACCGCTGGGCGCGGTCGCCATCGGCCTTTCGGCCGGCACGGTGTGCTTCTTCGCCACGCAGTTCCTCAAGCGCAAGCTCGAGATCGACGACTCGCTCGACGTGTCGCCGGTGCACGGCGTCGGCGGCGTCATCGGCACGTTGCTGACCGGCGTGTTCGGCGCGGTGTCGCTGGGCGGCACGGGCTTTCCCGTACAGGCGGACATCGGCGCGCAGGTGGGGGTGCAGGCGCTGGGCGTCGCGGCGGCGATCGCCTGGTGCGCGGCCATCACCTGGGTGATCCTCAAGGTCACGTCGGCGGTATTCAAACTGCGCGTGTCGGAAGAGAAGGAGACCGAGGGCCTGGATCTCGCCGAGCACGGCGAGCGCGGATACTCTCTGCTCTAGTTCTTCATGGAGGAGTCGCAGCATGCCGCGTGCCATTCGGATTCATGAGACGGGTGGCCCGGAGGTGATGCGACTCGAGGACGTCGACGTCGGCGCGCCCGCCGACGACGAGGTCCAGGTGCAGCACGTGGCAATTGGCGTCAATTTCATCGACGTCTACGATCGCACCGGGCTGTACCCGCAGAAGTTCATGCCCGGCGGCCTCGGTCGCGAGGCCGCCGGCATCGTCAGCGCCGTCGGACGCAAGGTGCGCGGCATCCGGCGCGGCGATCGGGTCGCCTACGTCAGCGACGAGCCGGGTTCGTACGCGGAAGTGCGCAACGTGACCGGCTCCCGCGTGGTGAAGATTCCCGCCGGCATCACCGATGAACAGGCCGCGGTGCTCATGCTCAAGGGCCTGACCGCCTGCTACCTGTTGCGGCACACCTACCGTGTCAGGCCCGGAGATTTCATCCTCGTGCATGCCGCCGCCGGTGGCGTCGGCACCTTGCTGTCGCAGTGGGGCAAGGCACTCGGCGCCGTGGTCATCGGCGTGGTCGGCAGCGAAGCGAAGGCGAAGCTCGCGAAACGCAACGGTTGCCGGCACGCACTGGTGCGCGGCCGCGATCCGGTGGCCGAGAGCGTCAGGAAGATTTCGAAAGGCGGCGCGCACGTGGTGTACGACGGCGTCGGCAAGGACACGTTTACCGAGTCGCTGGATTCGCTGCGCCGCCGCGGACTCATGGTGAGCTATGGCAGCGCCTCCGGACCGGTGCCGCCGTTCTCGACCGCGGAGCTGGTCAAGCGCGGCTCGCTGTACATCACGCGACCCACGCTGTTCGACTACACCGCCGAGCGCGCCGAGCTCGATTCCATGGCGCGCGACACCTTCGCGGCGCTGCGCAAGAAATGGATCCGCGTGCGCATCGACCAGCGCTACCCGCTGGCTGACGCCGCGCAGGCGCATCGTGACCTGGAAGCCCGCAAGACCACGGGCGCTTCGGTGATCCTGCCGGTTCAGGGCAGCCGCGGCGCGTGACCGCGCCGCGTCACGGTCGCCACGACTTCTTCGAGAATCGCCCGCGCCGGGACCGTCGAGCCATTGCTCGTGAAGGCGATGGAAAGCCGGCGATCGGGGAAGTAGTAAACCGCGGCGCTGAATCCGTCGACACCGCCTTCGAGGCCCACGCCGGGGATTCCCGCCATCTTCACCGGCAACAGCGCGACCGGCCCCTCACGCATGGTCTCGAGACTGCGCGCGCTCACGAGCTTGCCGGCGAACAGCGCGTCCACGACCTGCACCAGGTCGCCGGCGTTCGACATCACGCCGGCCGCGCCACCCAGCACCGAAGGATCACTGGGCGGGATCGAAGTCCAGCCGGCGGGTGAGGGCGCGTATGCCAGGCTCTCCAGCGACGAGCTCTGCGACCCGGCGAAATAAGTCCGCGCCAGGCCCAGCTTCCCGATGCCACGCAGCAGCAACTCGTCGTAGGACCGCTCGCGCACCTTTTCCAGCACGTAGCCCAGCAGCAGGCTGTTGCTGTGGCTGTACGCCACGCGCTCGCGTGGCTCGAACTTCGTGCCCGCGGCGGTGATCGCGTCGAGCATCTGCGCATGCGTGCGCGATTGCGCGCGCCACGTCGCGAAGGCCGGATCGTCGAAGTAGTCAGCCAGCCCGCTGCGCTCCAGCAGCAGGTCGCGGTACGTGATGCGCAAGGCGTTCGGCACGTCGGCGTAGAACTCGGCGAGCGGCGTGTCGAGCGTGATGCTCGCCGTCTCGGCGAGCTGGAAAGTCAGGATGGCGGTGAACAGCCTCGAAACCGGACCGATGCGATAGCGCGTGCCCTCGTCGGCAGACTCTGCCACGCCGTTCTCGAGTCGCGCGAAGCCGATCGAGCGGCGGTAGCGCACGCCGCCTTTCTCCGAGATCGCGAGGCTGCCGTTGATGCGGTTCTGTGGCGCGAGCTCGTCGAACCAGGCGTCGAGCTTCCTGGCCGGCGGCCATGTCTCCTCCGCGTGCACGTGCGCGGCCGCCAGGCATGCAAGGACACCGCACCAGAGGACACGCATGTCATGAGCATACCGCGGACGCGTGCCGCCTCCTCCAGCCCGGGATCACGGCTGGATCGTGAAGTAGCCGGCGATCTTGCTGTCACCCGACGCGGCCTCAGCGTGGCGCAGGCGCCGGTCGAGCTCGACTTTGGTTACACCTTCGTAATGCCGGATCCCGACCAGCACCGGCTGCGGGTGTTCACGCCGGCCGGGCGCTGACTACCGGCCGCACCGCACGTCAGCGTACGACGTGCAGCGCACGCGCGCTGCGACCGACGGCCAGCGCACCCGATCGAACTACTTCGACGATCTCGGTGCGCTCGCCCAGGTCGTGCACGAAGCGGTTGATCTCCGCCTCCGAGGCGGTGAGTTCGACCACGAAGCTGTCGGGCGAGGGCGCGAGCACGCGTCCGCCGGCCCGTACGACGTAGCCGCGTACGGAGTCGATGAGCTGTGGCTCGACGTGCAGCTTGAGCACGGCGAGCTCGCGCTCGATGTGCTCGCCGCGCGTCAGGTCTTCGACCGCCACGACGTCGATCAACTTGTTGAGCTGGTTGACGATCTGCAGGATCACGCCGTCCGCGCCCTGCGTCACCAGCGTGACCCGCGATACCGAGGGGTCGTCGGTGGCGGCCACCGACAGCGACTCGATGTTGTAGCCGCGGGTGGAGAACAGGCCGGTGACGCGCGTCAGCGCGCCGGCCTCGTTCTGCAGGTGGATGGCGATGATATGACGCATGCTGGCGGGTGATTTCCGGGGGGCGAACACGGCGGCCAGAATAGCGGTTTAAGACCCGCCTGCAAACTGCTAGGCTCGTCCATCCCTATGGCAAACCCTCCCAAAATCCGTGACTTGACCGCGCCCGCGACGCCGAGCGCGCCCACCATCCAGCATCCGCTCGCTGGCAAGAAGATGACCGGCGCGGAGATGATCGTGCAGGTACTCGCGGACGAGGGCGTAGCCACGATCTTCGGCTACTCGGGTGGCGCCATCCTGCCGACCTACGACGCGGTGTTCTGCTTCAACGAGGAACGCAAGGCGCGCGGCGAGCCGCAGATGCCGCTGATCGTGCCGGCCAACGAGCAGGGCGCGGGTTTCATGGCGGCCGGCTACGCGCGCGCCAGCGGTCGCGTCGGCGTGTGCATCGTCACCTCGGGCCCGGGCGCCACCAACACGGTGACGCCGATCCGCGATTCGTTGGCGGACTCCGTTCCCATGGTGGTCATCTGCGGCCAGGTGCCGCGCAGCGCCATCGGCACCGACGCCTTCCAGGAAGCGCCGGTGCCCTCGATCATGGGTTCGGTGGCCAAGCACATCTTCCTCGTGACCGATCCGGAGAAGTTGGAGGCCACGGTGCGCACCGCGTTCGAGATCGCGCGCACCGGCCGTCCGGGCCCGGTGGTCATCGACATCCCGAAGGACGTGCAGAACTGGTCGGGCGAGTTCAAGGGCTCCGGCACGCTGCCGATGCCGGGCTACCGCCGGCGCCTCGAAATCCTGACCACCGACATCATCGACGGCACCGAGGCCAACCACTTCTTCGAGATGCTGGGCGAATCGCAGCGCCCGCTGATCTACGCCGGCGGCGGCGTGATCGCCGGCAATGCGGCCGAGGAACTGCGCGCGTTCGCGCAGGCCTTCGACATCCCGGTGGTCACCACGCTCATGGGCATCGGCGCGGTCGACACCACGAGCCCGCTCGCGATGCGCATGCTGGGCATGCATGGCGCGGCGTTCGCCAACTACGCGGTGGACGACTGCGATTTCCTGATCACCATCGGCGCGCGCTTCGACGCCCGCGTCGCGGGCATGCCGGCGAAGTTCGCGCCGAACGCCAGGGCGATCGCGCATTTCGACATCGACCGCGCCGAGATCAACAAGGTCAAGCGCGTGCAGTGGAGCCACGTGGGCCTGCTGCCCGAGGCGCTGCGCATGCTGACCACGCACGGCCAGCGCGCCGGCTTCAAGCGCGACCGCTCGAAGTGGCTCGCCTACCTCGCCGACCTCAGGCAGAAGTACGCGATGAACTACGACCGCGGCAGCGAGCTCATCCAGCCCTACTACGTGATCGAGGAGATCAACCGGATCACGCGCGGCGAGGCCATCATCTCGACCGGCGTCGGCCAGCACCAGATGTGGTCGGCGCAGTACTTCGACTTCAAGCGGCCGCGCCAGTGGCTCACCTCCGGCTCGATGGGCACGATGGGCTTCGGCCTGCCCGCGGCGATCGGCGCGCAGTTCGCGAATCCCGGCAAGCTGGTCATCGACATCGACGGCGACGCCTCGGTGCGCATGAACATCGGCGAGATGGAAACCGTCACCACGTACAACCTGCCGGTGAAGATCGTCGTGCTCAACAACAACGGCGACGGCATGGTCAAACAGTGGCAGAAGCTGTTCCACAAGGGGCGGCTGTCGGCTTCCGAGAAGACGCTGCACACCAAGGACTTCATCAAGGCCGCGCAGGCCGACGGCTACAAGTACGCCGTGCGCCTCGACAAGAAGGCCGACGTGCCGCGCGTGGTCGCGGAATTCCTGGCGTTCCAGGGCGCCGCGTTCCTGGAAGTCATCATCGATCCGGACGCGGGCGTCTATCCGATGGTCGGTCCCGGACAACCCTACGAGGCCATGATCACCGGCGACTGGATTCCGTCGCGCAAGAAGGTGGACGTGAAGCCGCCCGGCGCGAGCGAAATGTTCTGATCGCGGGCGTTGGCGTGAAGTACCTGCACACCATGGTCCGCGTCAGCGACGTCGACGCATCCCTGAAGTTCTATTGCGACGCGCTCGGCCTCGAGGTGCTGTCGCGCAAGGACTATCCACAGGGCAAATTCACGCTGATCTTCCTGGCGGCACCCGGAGACTCCAGCGCGCAGGTGGAGCTCACGCACAACTGGGAGCCGGAGCAGTACTCCGGCGGCCGCAACTTCGGACATCTGGCCTACGCGGTCGACGACATCTACGCGGCCTGCGAGCGGCTGCAGAAGCACGGTGTGACCATCAATCGCCCGCCGCGCGACGGTCGCATGGCCTTCGTGCGCTCGCCGGACGGCATCTCGATCGAACTACTGCAGAAGGACGGCTCACTGCCGCCGCGCGAACCCTGGGCGTCGATGCCGAACACCGGTAGCTGGTGATCCCCGCCGATCCGCAAAGACGCGCGGCGTTCGGCGCCGGGCGCCGCGCCATCCTGCACTCGCTGCCCGGTTCGGCCGCCTGGGGCCTGGTCAGCGGCGTCGCCATGGTGAAGGGCGGACTCACGGCGCCGTGGGCGGCCTGCATGTCGCTCACCGTGTACGCCGGCTCGGCGCAGCTCGCCGCGCTGCCGCTGATCGCCACGGGCATGCCGCTGTGGGTGATCGTCGCCACCGGCTTCATCACCAACCTGCGCTTCGTCATCTACAGCGCCGCCATGCGGCCGTATTTCGCGCACGAGTCGCCGCACAAGCGCGCCGCGATCGGCTTCTTCATGACGGACTTCACCTTTACGCTGTTCATGCGGGCCGCCCAGGAAGGCTGGCTGCCCGACCGGCACCGCGACGCGTGGTTCGCCGGCGTGTGCTCGGCGAACTGGATCACCTGGCAGGCGTGCGCGCTGGCGGGCATCGTCGCCGCGAGCCACGTACCCACGGACTGGGGCCTGGAATTCACCGGCACGCTGGCGCTGCTCGCGCTGGTCGGACCTGCACTCAAGGCGCGCCCGGCGCTGGTCGGCGCGCTGATCGCGGGCGTGATCGCGCTGCTCGCGCATCCGCTGCCGTACCGTCTCGGCCTGTTCGTGGCGGCGATCGCCGGCATCGTCGCGGCGACGCTCGCCGATGCGTGGCGCAAGCCCGCGGCGGAGCCGGCGTGAGCGCGCCGGTCGAGGGCATCGCGCTGGCGGTGGTCATCGTCGGGCTCGCGCTCTCGACATTCGTCACGCGCACCTCGTTCCTGCTGGCCGGCACGCGCGCGCGGCTCCATCATCGCGTCGAGGTGGCGCTGCGCTACGCGCCGGTGTGCACGCTGACGGCCATCATCGTGCCGGACGTGCTGGTGCACGGCACGGCGCTCGCGGATTTCTCGCTGCAGAATCCGCGCCTGATCGGCGTGCTCGTGTCGGGGCTGTGGCTCTGCTTCTCGCGCAACATCCTCGGCTGCCTGGCCTTCGGCATGGCGGGATTCTCGCTGGCGCGGATCATCCTCTAGCTCGACCCGTTCCGCGGCAGCGCGGCGCGCGGCTTCAGCATGCGCATGTAGATGGTGACCTGCAGGAACCACACGATGCCGGCGCTCGCGAAATCGTGCGACAGAAAATGCGCACCGCGCGCCTCCTGGCCCAACGAGAAGAGGAGTCCGATACCGATGGCGGTCCAGAGGGCAAGCCGCGCAATGCGACGCGAACGATCGCGCCACAGGAAATAGAAGCACACCAGCGCGAAGCCGGAAGACGAGTGGGCGCCCGGGAAGCACGCCGCGCGTGGTAGCGAGTCCGGCCGATCGCCGAACAGCGTGACGTATGGCCGGTCGCCGCCGAATCCGGCGAGATCCCACGGGCAGTCGACGTTGGTCACGGCCTTGAGACCGCCCACCACGGCCACCGATGAGACCATGGCCAGGAGCACGAAACCTGCCGCGCTGCGCCATTGCCGCGCGCGCCGCATCACGAGTGACAGCAGCCACATGACGAGCGCGGAGCCGGCGACCGAACGCACCAGCCAGCGCCCGCCGTTGTGGATGATGCCGCACGCCCAGACATCCGCCGCGCCGCCGCCCAGCCAGCGATGCGTGGCGGAATCGAAGAACAGCGCGTGCGCGATCCGCCGATCGAGCCTGAGGGTCTCGATGAGGCAGAACACGGTGAGGAACGCCGCCGCCGGCCACCACAGGTGCGTGCGTCGGAAATCGTCGCGGTCAGGCGCGCTCGCCGCAGCGACGGCGCTGCCGGCCGGGCCTCCCGCGCCAGCGAGCTCTGTCATTCGGATGGCTACGTGATGGGGCAGGTGGGATTAGACGCTCGCGAGGCGCAGAATCCTTCGCCCGGGACGGGTTTCCCCGGCAGATGACGTCTAAGGACGGGTGTGGACGAGCAGCAACTCATCAACCGGATGCTTCGTGGCGAGCAGCGCGCCTTCGATGAATTCTTCGATGCATTCGCGGCCCGCCTCGGCGCCTTCGCCGCGCGCCGCAGTGCTCTCGATGCCGCGGCCATCGAAGACGTCGTGCAGACCACCATGATCAATGCGATGCGCAGCCTGGAAAGCTTTCGCGGCGGATCCACGCTGTTCACCTGGCTCTGCCAGATCTGCCGCAACCAGCTGGTGGATGCGCGCCGCAAGGCCGCGCGCCGGCCGCAGACGCGAAGCCTCGAACACCTGCAGGAGGAAGGGCAGTCGGCCCGTATCGTGCAGCTCACGGATTTCCGCGATCCGCTCGATGAATGCGCCGCCGATTCGGAGCGCGGCGCCGTGCGCCGCGCCATCAACCGTCTGCCGCCGCACTATGCGCGCATCCTCGAGCTGCGCTTCGGCGACGAGCTCACGTTGCCGGAGATCGCGCGCGTGCTGGGCATCTCCGAGAGCGCCGCCGAATCGCAGCTGGTGCGCGCGCGCCACGCGTTCCGCGCCGAATGGCAGGGCGTCGCCGCGACGGGAGAAGCATCATGAGCGGACCCGACGACGAACAGGTGCTGCGCGAAAACCTGCGCGTGAACGCGCTCTCGCCGGAGGCGCTGGCGCGCATTCGCCGCGCCACCGAGGCGGAGTGGCGTGCGCAGGTCGGCGCGCCGCGTCGCGGCTGGATGGCGGTCGCCGCGGCCGCGGCCGTGCTGCTGGTGGCAGCGGCCGGCGCGTGGCAGGCGTGGATGGGCGACGCCGGCGCGGGTGCCGCCATGGCACGCCTGGCGCGTTCCGACGGTTCCGGTGTGGTCGAGGTGCATGCGCTCTGGCGTGACACGCCGGTGCGGACCGGCGCCGAGCTGCGCTCCGGCTCGGACTTCATCGCGCGCGGCGGAGCGCTGCTGGCGCTGCATGGAGGCGGCAACCTGCGTATTGCACCCGACTCGAAGTTCGAAGTGTTGTCGGGCGATTCGGTGCGCCTGGAGCGCGGCGAGATGTACGTCGACATTCCGCCGGGGCAGCACGCGAGCGCGAGTTTCACCGCCATCACCGCCGCGGGTGAATTCCGCCACGTCGGCACGCAGTTCTCGATCGCCGTCAGCGACGGCGCGACCCGGCTGCGCGTGCGCGAGGGCCGCGTGCAATGGCAGGGCGTCGAGGGCCTCACGACCGTGCCCGCGGGGATCGAGGTACTGATCGGCCGCGACGCGCGCGTCACGCGCAGCAGCATCGAGGCGGTCGGCGAACACTGGACGTGGACGGAGGCGATGGCGCCGCAGATCGACATCGAGGACCGGCCGCTCGGCGAGTTCCTCGACTGGGTGGCGCGCGAGACCGGGCGACGGATCGTCTACGCCGACGATGGAATCCGCCGCCAGGTCGAGGCCATTCGCATGCACGGCAGCGTGCGGGGTCTGCCGCCGATGCAGGCGTTGAAGGCCGTCATGGCGTCGACCTCGTTGCACTTCGACCTGCCCGAAGGCGCTATCCGGGTAAGCTTCGCGGGTGATTCCCCGCCGCCACGCACCTAGCCTTTCGCTGTTCCTCTGGCTGGCGTCGTGCGTCGTGCCGTTCGCCGGGGCGGCGGTCGCGCAGCCGGCGGCGCCGGCGACGGTGCCGGTAGATAGTCTGCTGCGCGCGCTCCAGTCGCAGGGCATCGACGTCATATTCAGCTCCGAGCTCGTGCCGGCGGACATGCGCGCACCGGCTGCAGGCGCCGGCCGCACGCCGCTCGAGGCGGTGAGGGACGCGCTGGCAGCGAATGGACTGCGGCTCGAGCCGCTTGCGCCGAACCGCTACGTGGTGGTGCGCGCGCCGCCGCCGCCCGCGAGTGCCACGCCGCAAGCGCCGCTGCAGGAGATTTCCGTCTATGCCAGCCGCTACTCCATCGAGGGCCGCTCGGTCGCCGCGCCGCGCGAGCTGAGCGGCGACGACATCGACGCGGTGCCCGGCAGTCACGACGATGCGCTGCGCGCGCTCAAGTCGCTGCCAGGACTCGCCAGCAATCTATCCGCGCGGCCCTACATCCGCGGCTCGCTGGCCGACGACGTGCTGGTGCGCTACGACGGCGTCACGCTGCTCGATCCCTTCCACCTGAAGAACTACCAGAGTCTCGTCAGCGCGATCGATCCGGCCGCGATTGCACGCATCGAAGTGTTCAGCGGCGGATTCCCGGTGCGCTACGGCACGCGCTCGGGCGGCGTCATCGACATCACGCCGCCGCAGATCGATGCGGGCTACGAGAATCGAGCGGCACTCAGCCTGATCTCGGCCGGACTTTCGTCGCTCGGGCACAGCGAAAGCTGGCCGGCGGACTGGCTGTTCGCCATCCGGCGCAGCACGCTCGACCTGCTCGATCCCGTGGAAGACGGCATCGGCAAACCGGAGTTCGGCGATTCGCTGGGCCGCCTGCGCTACCACACCGGGCATGGCACATGGACGCTGGGCTGGCTGTTGCTCGACGATCGCATCGAGCTCGGCCAGGACGACGACGAGGAGACCGCGAAAGCGCGCTACCGGGACGAATACCTGTGGCTGGCGCGCGATCACGAATTCAGCGAGCGGCTGCGCACGCGCGTGACCGCGGTGCTGACCGCCTCGGAACGCCATCGCACCGG
>DASTHJ010000326.1:0-8040 GCA_035718265.1 Steroidobacteraceae bacterium
CTTCAGGAATATCTGCCGGTTCGTGTACGGGCCGGTCACGCTGTCCGCGACTGCCACGCCCAGCGCCGAGAGCGGCGAATCGCCGCGGCACGAGTCGTAGTAGAAGTAGAACTTCCCGTCGGCGAGCTGCACGACATCCGGCGCCCACAGGTCGTCGACCTGCGACCACGCGAACGTCGGCTGCAATTCCGCCAGCACGTCGGTGAACAGCGGGTTCGCATTGGTTACGCCGTCCGCGATCAGCGTCCAGTTCATCAGGTCCGTGGACTTCGCCGCGGCGAGATGCGAGCCGAACACGTAGTACTCGCTGCCGACCTTGATGATCGACGGGTCGTGCACCGAGGCATCGGCAAAGGTGATCGACGTGGCCGGTGGCGGCGGGGGCGGATTCGGGGCCGGTGCAGGCGGTGGAACGGGCCCGGAACCACCGCCGCCACCGCCTCCGCACGCGACCAGAAGTGCCGCGCCCGACAGCATCAGGACGGCCAGACTTGCCCGATTCGCCATGAATCGAGCCTGCCCGACGGCATGCGCCGGACCAATGTGCGATTGGCCTGTCTGCGATCCGATCTAGAAGATCACGGGCCGCAGCACCGTGACACGGCGGATACGCGGGAACACGTCGCGTCCGGCCACCAGCGAGACCCAGGCGAGGGCGAGCTGGCGCTCGATCTCCTCGGTCGAGCCGTGCGAGGTGAATGACACGCGGTAGTCGGTGGGACGCGTGTCGGGTCCGGTCGTTGACGATGTCATCCTGGGTACCCTCCGTGGTGCATGCAGTTCCGATGCGGGAAGCGTCCGAAACGTTTAACGATATCGTGATGATGCGCTGCGTGCGCGCGATCATCTGTGAAAATTCGTCGTGCCTGCGGCTGCGCGTACGGGAGCATGGGACTTCCTGTGTCGTTGTCGGGCGAAAGGCTAGTCGCGCCCACCTGCTGAATCCAGTGATACGATTTCAGCCACATGCTGAAGAAGACTAATCTCTCGCGCATCGACCTCAACCTGCTGGTGCTGTTCGAGGCGGTGCTCGAGGAGCGCCACGTGGCGCGCGCCGCGGCGCGACTGCACGTCACGCCGTCGGCGGTCAGCCACGGTCTCGGAAGGCTGCGCGAGCTGATGAACGACCCGCTGTTCCTGCGCCAGCCCAAGGGCGTCGTGCCCACCGAGCGCGCGCGCCAGCTGGCCGCGCCGGTCGCGGACATCCTCGAGCGCGCGCGCCAGGTGATCTCGCGCGCCGAGAAATTCGACCCGCGGCATTCGGTGCGGCGCTTCGTGATCGGCGCGCCGGACGCGGTGACCGCGGTGCTGCTGCCGCCGTTGCTGAAGATCGTGCGCCGCGAGGCGCCGGGCATCGACCTCGGCGCGCGCAACCTGGTCGGCAAGTTCGAGAGCGCGTTGCTCGAGCTGGACCAGCGCACGCTCGACGTGGCGCTGCTGCCGCTCGCCGGTATTCCGGGGCGATTCGCCGCGCGCACGCTGTTCCCGCAGACCGACTTCGTGATCGTGCGGCGCGCCGGGCATCCGCTCGGCAAGAAGCTGACGCTCGCGAACTATTGCGAGGCGTCGCACCTGATCGTCTCGGCGTCGGCGGACCTGATGAGCCTCGTCGATCGCGAGCTCGAGAAACGCGGGCTGCGGCGCCGGGTGATGCTCACCGTGTCGAATTTTTCGCAGGCGTTGAACGTCGTGGCCGAGTCGGACCTGCTGGCGGCGATGCCGCGCATGTTCGCCACGCGTTACGCGCCACGCTATCGCGCCATCGTGTCGGAACCGCCGTTTCCGATCCCGAGCGAGCCGATCAGCGCCATCGCGCCGCAGGCGGCCATGGCCGATGCCGGCCTCGCGTGGCTGATGGAGGCGCTGGAGCGCGCCGCCCGCTAAATGGGGACAGTCCCCATTTCCTGGAAAGAGGGACTGTCCCCATTTGCCAGGAAAGAGGGACTGTCCCCATTAGGCGAAGCGGCCGGTGGAGTCGCCGTGCGACTCGATGCGTTCGGTTCCCATCGCGTCGGCCATGCTCAGGAACAGGTTGGTGATGGGCTGTTCCTTCGCCTTGAGGTAGCGCCCGGGCTTGAACGCGCCGCCGCCGGCACCGGCGAGCACTACCGGCAGGTTGACGTGCGTGTGGCGGTTGCCGTCGGCATTGCCCGAGCCGTACAGGATCATCGAGTGATCCAGCAGGCTGCGGCCGTCCACGTCCGGCGTGGCGTGCATCTTCTCGAGGAACTTCGCGAGCCGCTGCACGTACCAGCGGTCGATCAGCTTCACCTTGTCGATGATCTCGGCCGTGTTCTTGTGGTGCGAGAGATCGTGGTGCCCGGAGGATATGCCGATGTCGTTGAACGGCCGGTTGCTGCCTTCGCGCGCCAGCAGCAGCGTCGCGACGCGCGTCGAGTCGGTCTGGAAGGCGAGGTGCAGCATGTCGAACATCAGCGCGACGTGCTCCTCGTAGCTCGCCGGCACGCCGTCCGGCGCGTCCACGTCCGGGTTCGGCACGCGCATGGTCTTGGCGATCGCGATGCGCCGCTCGATCTCGCGCACGCTGGTCAGGTACTGGTCGAGCTTCTGCCGGTCGCGGCCGCCGAGCCGCGCGTCCAGCGACTTCGCATCCTCGAGCACGTAGTCGAGGATGGACTGCTGCTCGTACTCGCGGCGCTTGAGATTGGCGACGCGCTCCTCGCGCGGCCCGCTGCCGAACAGCCGCTCGAACGCGAGCTGCGGATTGTGCTCGGGCGCGAGCGGCTGGTTGGGCGACTGCCAGGAGAGGTTGTACTCATACGCGCAGGCATAGCCCGAATCGCACTCGCCGGACTTGCGCACCACGTCGCAGGTGAGCTCCAGCGAGGCGAAGCGCGTGCGATGCCCGATCTGGTTGGCGACCACCTGGTCGATGGACACGCCGGCCTTGATGTCCGAGCCGGCGGTCTTCTTGATGCGCACGCCCGTGAGAAAGGTGCCGCCGGCGCGCGCGTGATCGCCCGCGCCATCCGGACCAGCCTCGGCGCTGACGTCGGCCAGGCCGGAGATCACCTGGATCTGACTGCGCACGTTGGCGAGCGGCGCCAGCGTCGGCGACAGCTCGAAGGCCGCGCCGCCGTCACCTGCGGGCCACCAGGCCGCGGGGATGGCGCCGTTCGGCACGTAGACGAAGGCCATGCGGGCGGGGGCGGCGTCCTTCGCGACCGCTTTCGCGAAAGCAGGACTCGCCGACAGCAAGGTCGGCAGGGAAATGCAGGCGCCGAGTCCGCGCAGCACCTGGCGGCGCGAGAGACTCTGGAAGCGTTCGAAGGCGAGATCGCGTGAGGTCTTTTTCATGTCAGTTCGCTGCCGTGACGGTGGCCTGGGTGCGCATCTTCTGGAAGGGCGCCGATTCGATCACGCCCGACAACAATGCGGAGAACCTGCCGTCATTGTCCTCGAGGCGCTTCACGATCTGGTCGATGGTCTCCACGTCGTAGTACTCCGGTCCGCGGCCGGTGGCGTAGGTCAGCAGCTTGGTGCTGAGCGTACGATAGAAGTCGGCCCGGTGCCGCGTGACGAGGATACGCTTCAGCTCGCTCACGCTGTTGAACGTCTCGCCCGTGACGAGCTTGCCCTCGGCGACGATGGGCTGGTTGCGCTCCGAATCGCGCCACATGCCCACGCCGTTGAAATTCTCGAAGCCGAGGCCGATCGGGTCCATGCGGTTGTGACAGGAGCGGCACATCGGGCTCTCGCGATGCACGCGCAGGACGTCGCGCAGCGCCGGCTCCTTGCCGTGGAATTCGCTCTCGCTGGCCTCGAGCGCCGGCACGTTGGCCGGTGGCGGCGGCGGTGGCGTGCCGAGGAAATTCGCGAGCACGAACAGGCCGCGCTTCACGGGCGAGGTGCGATCCGGATTCGAGGTGACCAGCAGCGCGCTGCCCTGCGTGAGCATGCCGCCGCGTGGGTTGCCGGCCGGCAGCGTGACCTTGCGCAGCTCTTCGCCGATGACGCCGGGCACGCCGTAGTACTTCGCCAGGTCCTCGTTGAGGAAGGTGTAGTTGCTGTCGACGAATTCGAGGATGGGCCGGTCCGCGCGCATCACGTAGCCGAAGTACATCTCGGTCTCGCGCCGCATGTCGGCGCGGATTGCCTTGTCGAACTCGGGCCGCGCATCCACGATGCCGTTGATCTTCTGCATCAGCGCCTTGGCGGTCTTCTCGTCCTGCGAGCGGAACGCGGCGAACAGCTGCCGCAGCGTGCCCTCCTGGCCGGCATCGCGCAGGATGATGTCGCGTGGATTGCTGGCGATGCCTTCGACGTCTCGCGCCTGCAGCCACTGTCCGGTGAAGTTCTTCGCGAGGTTGTCGGCGCGCGGGTCGGCCTGCATGCGCTTGACCTGCGCCTGCAGGTTGCTGCGCAACTCGCCGCGCGCGGCCAGGCCCATGAGCTCGGCGTCGGGCATCGTGGACCACAGGAAATACGAGAGACGCGAGGCCAGCGAGAATTCGTCGACCCGGGCATGGCGCGCGTTCAAATCGCGTGCATCCGGCGCCTCGAGACGGAACAGGAAACGCGGCGAGGCGAGCACCGCGGCCATGGCATGTGCCACGCCTTCCTCGAAGGTCTTGCCGGGCTGGTCATACGTGGACTCGGCGAGGCGCGCGAGACGTTCGCCCGTGTCCTCGTCGGTGAGCGGCCGGCGATACGCCCTGGCGGCGAACGCCTGCAGCAGCTCGGCGGCATACGCGCGGCGTGCCGCGCGGCTCTTGCGCGAGTTGCCCGCCGGCACCGCGCGCGGGAAGAACTTCTCGTAATCCTTCGTGGCCACCCACTGGTCCTTCTCCAGCGGACCTTCGATGGTCACCTTGTTCACGAACAGGTCGATGATGGTTTCCTTCTTGGCGGCCGGCACCAGCGGCGCGAGCTCGAGCGTCATCGCATGCTCGCCGGCAGCCCACGGATGCGTGGACTCGAAGGTGAACACCTTCTCGTCGTAGTAGCCGAAGTCCTGCTTCAGCACCTGCTGCCCGTCGACCTTGAAGACCACCTGCGCGCGACCCGGGTCCGGGAAGTAACTGCCGTTGACCTCTAGCTCCAGCTTCACGCGGTAGGTGCCTGGCTTCTCATTCTCATATGAGGCGGATACCTGAGCGGGCTCGCTGAAGAGCAGGTCGCGCTTGCCCCACTTGTCACGCGCGTTCGTACCCGCGAAGGCCAGGCCGGACACCACGGCCATGGCCGGCTGGCGAGGCCGTGTCGGCACCGCCTCGGCGACGATGGTCTGCGCCGCGGCGACGTATTTTTCCATGAGCATGGGCGACAGGGTCAGCGCGTCGCCGATGTTGTCGAAGCCGAAGCCGGAGTCATCCGGCGGAAACTCGACATTGGTGTCGTAGTCGACGCCGATCAGGTCGCGCACGGTGTTGCGGTATTCGACCCGGTTCAGGCGGCGCACGGTGACACGGCCGGGATCAGGGTTTGCCGGATCGATGCCGAACACCTCGTACTTGATCCAGTGCTCCAGGGTTCGCTGCTCCGCCGGGGAGAGCGGCGGCTTCTGTTCGGCGGGCATCAGCCCGGCGCGCGTGTTCAGCAGCACGCGCATCCACAGGTCCTTGTTCAGGATCTCGGCATCGGTCTCCAGCAGGTCGAAGGCCACCTTGCCCTTGTCGTAGCCGTCCCCGTGGCACTCGTAACAGTGCTCTTCGAGAATAGGGGAAATCGTCGAGTTGTACGTCTCTACCGGTGTGCGGGCGGCGGCGGGGATGGCCAGCGCGAATGCCACCGCGAGGAATGCGTCGCGAACCGTGCGAATGTTCAACAAAGTCCGGACCCTTTTCTGACCGCGCTGAAAGCGCAGCGCATTCTGCGGGTTTTGCGCCGATCCTTCAAAGGCATGGCGCACGCTACTCGCAAGACGCGCCGTTATCGTTTATAGATGCGCCGGCACATCCCATTTGCAGGACCTACACAATGCGCAGACCCTTGATGAGATTCTGTTCGGCCGTCTTCGTTCCGGCGCTGCTCGTGGCCGTTGCCTATGCCGCCACTCCGCGCGAGGCGCAAAAGGCACGCCACGAGCACTACGAGCATCTCGGCGACGCGTTCAAGGCCGTACGTGACAATTCGCGCGGCACGCCCGACTGGGCGGCGCTCGAAAAGGCCGCGCAGGAGGTGGTGGACGCATCCATCAACCAGCAGCAGTGGTTCGCGGCGGGCACGGGGCCCGAGGCCGGCAAGACGCGCGCGCTGCCGGTCATCTGGGAGAAGCCCGCGGACTTCACGGCCGCGCAGGAGGTGTTGTCCGAGCGCGCACCGAAGTTGTTGGCGGCGGTCAAGGCAAAGGACATCAAGGGCGTGCAGGCCGCGTTCAAGGAAGTCGGCGGCGCGTGCAAGAACTGCCACGACACGTTCCGCGCGCCGGAAGATTGATACGCCGATGAACGTCGATGTCGTGCCGTCCCGCCGCGTGCGGGTCTGGGACGTGCCGACGCGCCTCGTGCACTGGCTGCTGGTCGCCGGCTTCGCCTTCTCCTGGTGGACCGGCGAGAGCGGGCGGCTCGAGTGGCACCGCTGGAGCGGCTACGGCCTGACGGGCCTGGTGCTGTTCCGGCTGTACTGGGGCTTCTTCGGCAGCTCGACCGCGCGCTTCCGCCATTTCGTGCGCGGCCCGCGCGTCATCGTCGCGTACCTGCGCGGATCGTGGCCGGCCGCGCCGGGACACAATCCGCTCGGCGCGCTCAGCGTGCTCGCGCTGCTGGCGCTGTTCGTCACGCAGCTCGCGCTCGGCCTGTTCGCGGTGGACGTCGACGGCATCGAGTCCGGACCGCTGTCGCTGTACGTGAGCTTCGAGGCCGGTCGCGCGGCGGCGAAGTGGCACGATGCGGTGTTCGACGTACTGCTGTGGCTGGCCGGCCTGCACATCCTGGCGATCGCCTGGTACCGCATCGTGAAGAAGCAGCGGCTGGTGGGCGCGATGATTCACGGCACGCGGGACTGGCCCGCCGATGGCTCCGACGTGCAGCCGGCGTCCGTGCCGCGGCTGGTCATCGGCATCGTGCTCGCGGCGCTGCTCACCTGGCTGGTCGCGCGCGCCTTCCAGGTTTTCTGAACGCAGCGCTCACACGTCCGACTTGACGTGTCGGTGGCGTGTCCGCCCGTAGGCGCCCGCCGAAATTTCGTTTTGCCGGTTTTCGACGTGCCGCGTGATGCGTGCCGGATGTGCGCTGCGCCGCGCCCGCGGTTTACTGGCCCCATGCAGTCAACCAACTACTCCAGGGTTTGCAGCGAACGCCGCAGCGTGCGCGCCCTGGCGCGCGGCGAGGAGCCCGCGATTGGTGCCCACCTGCTGACTCCCTGGCTGGGCTTCACGCATCATGGCATCTACGTCGGCGACGGTCGCATCGTCCACTACGGCGCGCTGGTGTACGACATCATCCGCCGGCCGGTGGAGGAAGTGACGCTCGAGGCGTTCGCGCAGGGCAGGCCGCTGTTCGTGGTCGAGCACACCCACGTGTGTTTCGACGCGGCGCAGGTCGTGCGGCGGGCACGCTCGCGGCTCGGCGAGAATCGCTACCGGCTGTTCACCAACAACTGCGAGCATTTCGTCGAATGGTGCCTGCATGGCACGGCGCGCAGTTTCCAGGCGGAAACCGCACTGGCCTATCCGCGCCTGGTGGCTGCACGCATCGAACTCGGCCTGCTGCGCCTGGCCGCGAAGCTGCTGCCGCCCATCAGGCGACTCGCCGGCGCGCGAATGCCGGCAAGTGTGTCAGCAGAACCATCCCGAGGATTGCCAGATGAGCGCCGGCCGATAGCAGGCGGCTCCGTTCGGGATCCATGACTTCATGCGGCCAGTCGCGACGAGCATGCCTGCGACCAACAATCCTGCGGCGCGCCGATTCCACGACAGCGCATACGCCTCGCCCATCGATGCGCCGAGCGCGCGGGCGACCCGCCGGGCCGCCGGCAAGAACAGCAGCATGAGCGTCATCGCTGGCGCGGCGTAGGTCGGAAACAATCGGCCCAGGCGTTCCGGCGCCTGGTCGATGACGAACAACACCAGGAACGGTG
>DASTHJ010000327.1:0-2869 GCA_035718265.1 Steroidobacteraceae bacterium
CGCGCCGAAGGCATGCCGGTGCTGGTGAAGAAGTTCGAGGATTCGGTGGCCGCGCATTTCTCCGCGAAGCAGACCGAGGCGATCCGCGCGCTGTTCATGCGCAAGGACTTCGACAAGGTGCCGGTCACCGAATTCATGGCCACGCTCGTGGCCAACTAGTGGCGCGCCACGTGGACGCGCACGACGGGGACGGCGAAGGCCTCGACGAGGCCGGTTGGAAGGCGCGGCTCGAATCCGGTGCGAGGCAGCTCGGCGTCGGCCTCGACGCCTCGCAGCTCGACACGCTGTGGCGCTACGCGCAGCTGCTGCGCGAGCGCAATGCGCACGTGAACCTGACGGCCATCGTCGCGCCCGAAGGCATCCTCACGCTGCACATGCTCGACAGCCTGTCGGTGGCGCCGCACCTGGGCGAGGCGCGCCGCGTCATCGACGTGGGCACCGGCGGCGGCTTTCCGGGCATTCCACTGGCGGTGGCATTTCCGGAACGGCAGTTCACGCTGATCGACGGCACGCAGAAGAAGATCCGCTTCGTCGCCGAGAGCATCGCGGCGCTCGACATCCGCAACGCCACTGCGATCGCGGCGCGCGCCGAGAGTTACCCCGGCGAGCGCCGCTTCGACGTGGCCGTGGCGCGCGCGGTCGGCTCACTGGCCGAGCTGCTGCGCGATGCCGCCCGGCTGCTCGCGCCGCGCGGCCGCCTGCTCGCGATGAAGGGCAAGCTCGCCGAGGACGAGCTGCGCGGCGTGCCGCGCGGCTGGCGGGCGGAGGTGACGCCGCTGCGGGTGCCCGGACTCGATGCCGAGCGTCACCTGGTGACGCTGTCGAGGCGCACGGCGTGAGTTCACACGTTGTCGCCATTCGCGGACGACATATTCCAGCCGAAGCCGCGCTGCGGGGACCGGCCATTCGGGACTAAGATGGCAGCCATGAAGCGCATCATCGCGGTGGCGAACCAGAAGGGCGGCGTCGGCAAGACCACGACCGCGGTGAATCTCGCGGCTTCGTTCGCCGCGACGCGCCGGCGCGTGCTGCTCATCGACATCGACCCGCAGGGCAATGCGACCATGGGCTGCGGCATCGAGAAGTCGCAGATCCAGCGCGGCACCGGCGACGTGTTGCTGGGCGAGGCGGACGCCGCCTCGTCCATCGTCGCGCTCGAGTCGATGCCGGGACTGTCGCTGATGCCGTCCAACCAGGACCTGACCGCCGCCGAGGTGCGGTTGCTGACCACGATGGCGGGCCGCGAGCTCAAGCTGCGCAATGCGCTGCGACCAGTCCAGGAGCAGTACGAAGTCATCCTGATCGACTGCCCGCCGGCGTTGAACATGCTCACGCTGAACGCGCTGGTCGCCGCACAGAGCGTGCTGATCCCGATGCAGTGCGAGTACTACGCGCTGGAAGGACTGACGGCGCTGGTCTCGACCATCGAGCAGATCAAGGGCGCGGTGAACCCGACGCTGGAGATCGAAGGCATCCTGCGCACCATGTTCGACCCGCGCAACAATCTCGCCAACGAAGTATCGAGCCAGCTCATCCAGGTGTTCGGCGACAAGGTGTTCCGCACCATCGTGCCGCGCAATGTGCGTCTCGCCGAGGCGCCGTCGTTCGGCAAGCCGGTCCTGCAGCACGACAAGGATTCGCGCGGCGCGCTGGCCTACCTGGCGTTGGCCGGCGAGATGCTGCGCAAGGACGACGAGGCGGCGAACGAGCCGCAGGTGGCGCCGCCGGCGGAAGCCGAGCCGGCGGCCACCGCCGACGAGCGGCCGCTCAACTGAGGCGAGGTAGTTAGTCGATGGTGATCCGGCCGTTCCGCGCTGCGGACTGGACCGCCGTCTGGACGATGTTGCACGCCACCTTCGCGGCCGGCGAAACATACAGCTTTCCGCCCGACATCGGCGAGGCCGATGCGCGCAAGGCGTGGATCGACGCGCCGCTCGCCACGTTCGTCGCCGAGCAGGACGGGCGCATCCTGGGCACGTATTTCATCAAGCCGAACCAGCCGGGGCTGGGCGCGCACGTCTGCAACTGCGGCTACGTCGTGGCTGCCGACGCCCAGGGCCGCGGCGTGGCCGCGCGCATGTGCGAGCATTCGCAGCAGTGGGCGGGCGAGCACGGCTTCCGCGCCATGCAGTTCAACCTGGTCGTGTCCACGAACGAGCGCGCCGTCCGGCTGTGGGAGCGGCTGGGATTCCAGGTGGTCGGCCGGCTGCCGGGGGCGTTCCGCCACGCCCGCCTCGGCTTCGTGGACGCGCTGGTCATGTTCAAGACGCTGGTGCGCTGAGAAGCGGTGCGGAGCTTGCCCGGGAACCGTTTATCATCCGCCGCCATGAGCCAGAAGAAACCGGTCATGGGCCGCGGCCTGGAAGCATTGCTCGGCCAGATGACGCGCCGGCCGGAGCCGCCGCCCTCCGCCGCAGCGCCCACGGCCGCGGAACCTGCCGCGAAGCTCCCCGGCGACGAGCTCGCGAACCTGCCGCTCGACCTGTTGCAGCGGGGCAAGTACCAGCCGCGCGTCGACATGCGGCAGGAGTCGCTGCAGGAGCTGGCCGATTCCATCAAGGCCCAGGGCATCGTGCAGCCCATCGTCGTGCGTCCGGTGGAGGGCGCCGCGCCCGGAACTTCGCAGCGCTACGAGATCATCGCCGGCGAACGCCGCTGGCGCGCCGCGCAGCTGGCCGGGCTCGCCACCGTGCCGGCCGTCATCCGTCGCGTCGCCGATGAAGCCGCGATCGCGATGGCGCTCATCGAGAACATCCAGCGCGAGAACCTGAACCCGCTGGAAGAGGCCCGCGCCCTCGACCGCCTGATCACCGAGTTCGGCATCACGCACCAGCAGGCCGCGGATGCCGTCGGCCGTTCGCGCGCCGCC
>DASTHJ010000328.1:0-11225 GCA_035718265.1 Steroidobacteraceae bacterium
GTACATGCACAAAGCGGGAGGAGTTCTTGCGAACTTCCTCCCGCCCTGCGTTGGACTAACCCGTTTCGGATTAGGCGGCAATTTTACGAAGGGCGGTCCGGGGTGTCCACGAAACTTCTGGCTGGTTTCGCGAAAAAACTCTTCGGGAAGTTCTAATGCCGGAACGGCGGAAAATCTCTTAACCCATTGTTTTTAATCCAAGTACATGGGCCATGGAGTACCGGCCGGGTTTTTGCGATGCGAGCCACTGCCCCGCCCGGACGGCGCCCAGCGCGAAGATCGAACGGTCGGTTGCCTCGTGGCCGACGGTCAGGCGCTCGCCGCTGCCCGCGAACAGCACGGTATGGCTTCCCACGATGTCCCCGCCCCGGACGCTGGCGATGCCGATTTCACCTTCGCGCCGCTTCGCGTGGCCGGCCCGTCCGGTGCTGGTATCCGCCCGCGGATCGAGACCGCGCGCCCGTGCGGCGCCGTCCGCCAGTGCCAGCGCGGTGCCCGACGGTGCGTCGAGCTTGTGCTTGTGATGCGCCTCGACGATTTCGATGTCGAACTCCGCGGGCAACGCCGCGGCCGCGATGCGCACCAGCTCCTGCGCGACGGCGACGCCCAGCGAAGTATTGGGTGCGACCAGCACCGCGATGTCGCGCGCCGCGCCGGCGACACGCGCCTCGAACTCCGCACCGTGCCCGGTCGTGCCAATCACGATGGGCACGCGCGCCGCGCGCGCGACGTGCAGCGCGCGCAGCGACAACTCGGGTCGCGAGAAATCGATGGCCACCTGGGCGTTCGCCAGGTCGGCGGGCAGCTCGCCCGCGACGCGCACGCCGGTCGGCGCGATGCCGGCGAGCTCGCCGACATCCCGGCCGAGGGACTTGCTGCCGCTCGAGGCGACCGCCGCGACGATCTGCAACGGCGCATCAGGCGCCGCGCATGCACGCACGATGGCAGTGCCCATGCGTCCGCTGGCGCCGATCAATGCTGTTCTGGTCATCTGCTCCCTGTATTGCGCGCTGCCCGACCCGTCGGGCGACAGTGTGCCGCAGTGGCGCGAGTCATGCGAGACTGCCGCCCCATGATACGCATCGGCATCCTGGGCGCGGCACGCATCGCGCCACGCGGCATCGTCACGCCCGCGAACGACCTGCTCGGCGTCGAGGTCACGGCGGTCGCGTCCCGCGAACTGGAGCGCGCGCGGACGTTCGCATCCCAGCACTCGATTCCCCTCGCGCTGGGTAGTTATGCCGAGCTGATCGCCCGCGACGACATCGACCTGGTCTACGTGCCGCTGCCGCCTTCGGCCCACCTGCAGTGGTGCACGGCCGCCCTCGCCAGCGGCAAGCACGTGCTGGTCGAGAAGCCGTTCGCCAACAACGCACAGGACGCCGCGCAGATGGCGGCCGCGGCGCGCGCCGCCGGCAAGCTGCTGATCGAGGGCTTCCACTACCGCTTCCATCCGCTTTTCGGACAGGCGCTGGCGGCGTTGCGCGCCGGCGCGATCGGCCGCATCCGGCACATCGATGCCACGTTCTCCGCCACCCTGCCGGACACCCCCGGAGAGTTGCGCTACATCGAGGAGCTCGGCGGCGGCGCGCTGATGGATCTCGGCTGTTATTGCGTGCACTGGATCCGGACCGTGACCGGCGATGAACCAAGCGTGGTCAGCGCCAGCGCGCAGTGTGGCGTTCCGGGCGTCGACATCGACGTCGAGGCGCAGCTCGCGTTCACCAGCGGCCCGACCGCGACGCTCAAATGTTCGATGCAGCCCGAGGACGGCCAGCTGTTCCGCCGGCTGCGCGTGCAGGGCGACCGCGGCGTGCTGGAGATCGACAATCCCGTCACGCCGCATTCCGGCGCGACGCTGGTCATCGAGAGCGACAAGCCCTCGCTGCCGCAGATCGTTTCCGGCGGCGAAACCACTTTCCACCACCAGCTGCGTCACGTGCTCGATTGCATCGCGGGCCGCGCGCAGCCGCTGACCGGTGGCGAGGACGCGGTCGCCAACATGCGTGCCATCGACGCCATCTACCGTGCCGCCGGACTGCGGCCGCGCGGTCTTTCCGGCTGAGGTGAGCGCCACGTCGCGCGCGGCGAAATGCGTTCTCGCGCTCGACCAGGGCACGACCAGTTCGCGCTCGCTGGTATTCGACGATCGCGGACGCATCGTGGCGCTGGCGCAGCGCGAGTTCACGCAGTTCTTCCCGCAGCCCGGCTGGGTGGAGCACGACGCGAACGAGATCTGGGAATCGCAGCGTGCCACGATGCACGAGGCGCTGCGCGCGGCGAACCTCGCGCCGCGCGACATCGCCGCGGTCGGCATCACGAACCAGCGCGAGACCGTGGTGCTGTGGGATCGCCTCAGCGGCGAGCCGCTGGCCCGCGCCATCGTCTGGCAGGACCGCCGCACGTCGGGCGCTTGTGACCGGCTGCGCGCCGATGGGCTCGAACCGGAGATCGTGGCCCGCACCGGGCTGCTGATCGATCCGTATTTCTCGGCCACCAAGCTCGCGTGGCTGCTCGCCAGCGTGCCGGGAGCGCGCGCCCGCGCCGAGCGCGGCGAACTCGCGTTCGGCACCGTCGACAGCTGGCTGCTGTTCAAGCTCACCGGCCATCGCCGCCACGTCACCGATGCCACCAACGCGAGCCGCACGCAGCTGTTCAACCTGCGCGAGGGGCGCTGGGACGACCGGCTGCTGGAGATCTTCCGTGTCCCGCGCCCGGTGCTGCCGGAGGTGGTCGACTCCTGCCTCGCGGCCGCGGATGCCATCCGGATCGAGCTCGACGGCGTCGAACTACCCGTGGCCGGCATCGCCGGGGATCAGCAGGCGGCACTGTTCGGTCAGGCCTGCTTCGCACCGGGCATGGCCAAGAACACCTATGGCACCGGCTGCTTCGCGCTCATGCACACCGGCGCGCAGCCGCACGCCTCGAGACATCGCCTGCTGTCGACGGTCGCACTGCGCCGCGGCACCTGCCAGTACGCGCTCGAAGGCGGCGTGTTCATGGGCGGCGCCACGGTGCAATGGCTGCGCGACGGCCTGGGCATCATCGAGCGTTCCGCGGACGTCGAGGCACTGGCCGCCAGCGTGCCGGACACGGGCGACGTCTACCTGGTGCCCGCCTTCGCCGGCCTCGGCGCACCGCAATGGGATGCCGCGGCACGCGGTACCGTCGTCGGCCTGACGCGCGGGACCACGCGCGCCCACATCGCGCGCGCCGCACTCGAGAGCATCGCATTCCAGACCGCCGACCTGATCGACGCCATGCGACAGGACGCCGCGTGCGCCATCGACGAGCTGCGCGTCGACGGTGGCGCGGCGCGCAACGATCTGCTGCTGCAGTTCCAGGCGGACGTGCTGGGGGTTCCGGTGCTGCGGCCGGCCATTACCGAGACCACGGCGTTCGGCGCGGCAGCGCTGGCCGGGCTCGGCGTGGGCCTCTGGCAGACCGAAGAGGAACTGGCCTCGCTGTGGTCGCTGGAACGCCGCTTCGAGCCACGCATGAGCGCGCTCGAAGCCGGCATGCGCCGCGCGCGCTGGGCGCAGGCGGTGGAACGCTCGCGCGGCTGGGCCAGCACATGATCGCAAGGCGGCGGCTACTGCTGCTGCTCGCGGTCATCGTGGCGGCGATCGCCGGCGGCCTCGCCTGGTGGGATCGTGCGCCGCGCCACTACCTGGACCAGGACTACGCGCCATTCGTGGCAGTGTTCGCCGCTCCGCCCGCGCGCGGCTCCGCCGCGGAGCGCGCCGAGCTCGAACTGTTGCTGCAATTGCAGCGTTCGCGCACCGCGGAGGAAGTGCGCGCCTCGCAGGCGGACCGCAAGACCGAGATCGCACGGTTCGCGGGCGCGCTGGGCAGCGACGCGCGCACGATCGGCTCGCTGCCGCGGCTCGCACGCCTCGCGCAGAACGTCGAGGACGACATGCGCGGCTATGTGCGGGCGGCGAAGAAACATTTCCGGCGGCTGCGACCACGGGAAGTCGAGCCCGCCATCCAGCCATGCATCGGCGACGTGGCGGCCGACCGGTCCTACCCGAGCGGCCATGCGGCCTTCGGTTACGCGATGGGCTATCTACTGGCGGACATGGTGCCCGAGCGCCGCGCCGCGCTGCTGCAGCGCGCCGCCGGCTTCGCGCGCCAGCGCATGGTGTGCGGCGTGCATTTTCCGAGCGACCTGGCGGCCGGGCAGCTGGGCGCCGACTGGCTCATGCAGCGACTGCGCCGCAGCCCGGCGTTCCGCGCGGATCGCGACCAGGCGGCGCAGGAGCTGCGGGCCGCGCTGCACCTGCCGCCGCTGGCTCAGCCTTCCGGCCACTCGAGCGCGAAACGCGCGCCTCCGAGGCTGGCGCTCGACGCTGCGGTGACACGGCCGCGATGCAGCGCGGCGATGCGCGCCACGATCGCCAGTCCCAGGCCAAACCCGCCGGTGTCGCGGTTGCGGCTGGTGTCGAGCCGCGTGAAGGCGTGGAACACCGAGGCGCGATGCATTTCGGGAATGCCCTCGCCGTCGTCCTCGACGACCAGGCGGCAGGTACCCTGCCCGCGCGCGACCTCGACGATCACGGAGCGCCGCGCGTAGCGCAATGCGTTGGCGAGCAGATTGCTCAGTGCCAGCGCCATCAGCCGCGGCTCCATCCACAGGGTGTCGACGCCGTCGTGCCGCACGTGCACGCTGCGCGTGTGCGGCGGACAGGAGGAAAGCACCTGCTTGAGCCAGGGCTCGACGGGTACGGTCTGGCAGTCCATGCGCAAGCCCGGGTGATCGAGCCGCGCGTAGTCGAGCATGTCGGAGATGAGATCGTCGATCTGCTGCACGTCCTTGCTGACGGCGCGCAGCTGCAGGTGCAGGCGCTCGTCGACTTCGCCCTCGAGCACGGCCACGGCGAAGCGCACGCGTGCCAGCGGCGTGCGCATCTCGTGCGACAGCGCGGCAGTCATCTCCTTCTGGCTCTGGATGAGCTGGCTGACGCGCGCCGACATGTCGTCGAGATTTCTCGCCAGGCTCCTCACCTGCGTGGTGCGCCGCGCGGTGTCGAGCGGCTCGCGGTAGTCGGAAGCGAACTTCTGCGAAGCTTCGGTGAGCACGCGCAGGTCGGTGAGCAGCGGCTTGAGCCACAGGCCGACGATCAGCAGGATCGAGGCGTAGAACAGCACGGGCAACAGCCGTGCCAGCCAACCCTCGGAAGGCGCATCGAACGGCCCCAGGCGGATCGCGCCACCGAGCGTCGGCGCGCGCCACAGGTAGTACGTGCGGCCTGCGTCGTCCACCAGCTCGCTCGGTACGTCACCCAGCGGCGCGGCGCCGGAGATGTCGCCGGCCTCGAGCACGTCCAGATCGAGACCGAGGCGCCGGCCGAGTTCGGCGGCGCGCTCCGCTCGCGTCCCGGCGGGCACGGCGGCCAGGTCGTTTTCCATGAGACGCAGCGTCGTGACCAGCCACGGATCGGCGGCGCGCACCTGTCGCGCCTGCAGCGCGCCGAATCCCAGGTCCAGCAGCATGGCGACGACCAGCAGGCCGCCCGCCAGCACCACGTAGGAGCGGATGAACAGGCCGCGCTCGCCGGCTGCGAGCCATTCCTTCAAGCGACGCTTTCCCAGGCGTCCGGGACGAGCAGATAGCCCTTGCCCCACACCGTCTTGATGCGGGTGGGCGCGGAGGCGTCGTCACCAAGCTTGCGGCGCAGCTTGGACACGCGTCCGTCGATCGAGCGGTCGATGCCGTCGTAATCGATGCCGCGCATGCTGCGGAACACCTCGTCGCGGCTCACCAGCTCGCCGGCACGCCGCGCCAGCAGCACGAGCAGCTCGAACTCCTGCGTGGTCAGCGGCACCGGCCGCCCGTGCAGCCACACCTCGCGCGAGGTCTCGCTGATGCGCAGGGCGCCGAGCTGCAGGTCCGCGCGCCGCTCGCCGGGCGCACCGGGCCGCTCCGAGCGGCGCAGCAGCGCACGGATGCGCGCCAGCAGCACCATGGGCTCCACCGGCTTCATGACGTAGTCGTCGGCGCCCGATTCGAGCCCGATCACGTGGTCGAAGTCCGTGTCGCGCGCCGTGAGGATCAGGATGGGCACGTCGTTCAGGCGCCGCAGCTCGCGACAGATGGCCAGGCCATCCTTGCCAGGCAGCAGCAGGTCGAGCAGCACCAGCCGCGGGCGCTCCTGCGAGAAGCGTTCCAGCGCGCGATCGCCGCGTGCTTCCACGCTGACCCGCAGCCCGTTCTGGCCGAGGTACTTGGCCGTCAGCTCGGCGAGTCGCGCATCGTCTTCGATGAGCAGGATGTCGACGTTCGACGCGTTCATAGCACGTCCCAGACGTGGCGCGTGCGCCGCTCACGCCGTCGGTCGGTCGAATCCAGCCGCAGCACTTCGACCTTCACCTCGGCCGCGCGCTGCGTGCTGCCCGGCTCACCGAGCCAGTAGAAGAACGGCTCGCTGACCTCGCGTTGCTGCGCGAAGCTGCCGGAGAGCGCGCTCGACCAGCAACGCAGCGGCGTACTCAGTGCGCTGTCGTTGAGGCAGTACTCGGCGGCCATCGGACTGCGCCAGCGGATGTTGAACGTCATCGAGCAGGCGGCGGCGTCCTGGTCGAGCACGCAAAGCAGCGGCTTGACCAGCAGCCGTGCCGCCGGCAGATCCGCGGCGCACACGGGTTGCGCGGCCGCGAGGCCCATTGCGATCAGCCAGAAGAGAAGTCCGCGCATGGCTCAGAAGCTCCAGGCGAGACCGGAAAAATACGCGAGCACGTGGTCCTCCTTCGCCAACGGGCTGTCGGCCACGTCGTCCGCCAGCCGCTCGTAGTTCACCGACAATGCCACGCGCAGGCTGCGGCTCAGGTAGTAGTTGGCCACCAGCCCGCCCTCGAAGCCGAAGCCGTCACCGACCTCGTGTGCCGGCAATGCGAAGCTCGCCTCGTCCGCGTGAACGCCCCAGTAGTAATCGTTGAGTCTGGCGCTCTTGTACGCCAGGCCCACGGTTGGCGTGACCGACAGGCGACCGCGGGTCCAGCGGCGCGAATAGTAGGCGGACAGCTCGTAGCCGTCATGCGTGCCGCTCACGTCGTGGAAGGCGCGCAACGTGGCCGATCCCCAGTCGCCATCGATCAGCGACTCGATGCCGAGCTCGATGGCGTAATCGCGATCGGGCGGATGCACCGGCACCTCCTGGTCGATGTGCACGCCGGTATCCGGATCGACGAGCGGCGCGGGACCGGCGCTGGTATACGCGAAATTCACGTAGCGCGTATTGGTCTTGCCGAAGAACACGCGATCGTCGTTGAGCCGCGCCACCAGGCTGGTCGTCGAACTCGGCCGGTCGAACATCGTGAATCCGATGTCGCCGTTGTCGAAGAACCAGCGCTTGCCGAACCAGGCGATGTCGACGTCGACGATCACCGGGATGTCCTTGGACTGGATGACCGGGTTGCTGCGCCGGCCATAGCCGAACGCCGCGCCAAGCCGCCAATGGCGCTCTGGCGGCGCGGGCTGCAAGGCCGGCGGGCCGGCGCCCGGCGTGACGGCCGTGGCCGGGCCCGGATCCTGCGCGTGCACGGACGCGATCACGGACCACAACGCCGCGATTTTCCAGATGTTTCCAGCCGTGCGCACGATCGGGCGAAGCATCGCTGAACCATCCAACGAAACTGTCGAAAAGTGTAGCCCGCCCACGCTGCGCACAGTTATTGACGAATTCGCGCAACGATCTGCACAGCAATCCGGCCCAGGGGGCGCGACCCTGCGTCGTCACCGAGATCAGGGAGGTTTGCCCGTGCGTACGGTCCTGTTGCTGTTTGCCGGTTTGATGTTGCCGTTCGGTCGTGGTGCCACGCCGCGGGACGTCATGCCGCCAGCCGCCGAACTGCGGATGAATGCCCTGTCGACGGATTTGCCGGTGGCGGTGCCGCTGGCGACGGCGGCCATCTACCGGGCGGCGGAGGCGTCGATGTCCGAACCGCCGGTGCTCGAGTTCGCCTACCTGGAACCGGCGACCGGCAAGGCGCCAGTGACCGGGCCCTACTGATCGCGACCGCTCAGGTCGGCTCGCTCGAAAAGAAGCGCTTCACGCCCTCGAAGAAACTCTCGCCGCGCGGCGTGTGCTTGCCAATGTCCTTCTTGAGGGACTCGTCGAACTTGCGCAGCAACTCGCGCTGCTCGCTCGACAGGTTCACCGGTGTCTCGACCACCACGCGGCAGAACAGGTCACCGCGCGCACCGCCACGCACCGGCTTCACGCCCTTGTCGCGCAGGCGGAATACGCGGCCGGATTGGGTCTCCGAGGGAATCTTCAACGAGACATGGCCATCGAGGGTCGGCACTTCGACGCTGCCGCCCAGCACCGCGGTCGCGAAACTGACCGGTACTTCGCACGACAGGTGCTCGCCATCCCGCTCGAAGATCTCGTGCTCGCGCACGTGGACCTCGACGTACAGATCGCCCGGCGGACCGCCGTTGCGGCCCGACTCGCCCTCGCCGGACAGGCGAATGCGATCGCCGGTGTCCACTCCCGCCGGGATCTTAACGGCGAGCCGCTTCGAACGGCGCACGCGACCCTGCCCCAGGCAGCTGTCGCAGGGATTCTTGATGATGGTGCCGGCGCCGCGGCACTTGGGGCACGGTTGCTGCAGCTGGAAGAAACCCTGCGAGATGCGCACCTGGCCCATGCCGTTGCAGGTTTCGCAGGTGACCGGCTTGTGGCCCTTGGCGGCGCCGCTGCCGCCGCAGGTGTCGCACTCCATGAGCTTGGTGACGTCGATTTCCACCGAGTGACCGAACACTGCCTGGCCCAGGTCGATCTCGAGCTCGTACTTGAGGTCGGCGCCGCGAAACACCTGTGAGCGCCCGCCACCGCGGCGCCCGGCGCCAAAGATGTCGCCGAACATCTCGCCGAACATTTCGCCAAAGGCATCGGCGCCGTGGAAACCGCCACGGCCACCACCCTGCCGCGACGCATCGATGCCGGCGTGACCGTGCTGGTCGTAGATGGCACGCTTCTCGGCGTCGCAGAGAACTTCGTAGGCTTCCTTGGCCTCCTTGAATTTTTCCTCGGCTTCCTTGTCACCCGGACAACGGTCCGGGTGGTATTTCATCGCCAGTCGACGATACGCCTTCTTGACGTCGGCCTCGGACGCCGTGCGCGGCAGATCGAGCACCTTGTAGTAATCACGTTTCGACATTCGGCGACGCCCCCTCCCCGGGAGCCTGCGGGACTCAGGACGCCTTCTTCTTGTCCTTCACTTCTTCGAATTCCGCGTCGACGGCGTCATCGTTGCCCTTGCCGGACGAAGATGCGCCACCCGTGTCCGCTCCGCCAGCCTCGCCCTGCGCGCCGGCGCCGGCCTGGGCCGCCGCCGCCTGCTGGGCGATGTTGCCCGACGCCTGCATGAGCGCCTCGGCCTTCTTGTCGATGGCCGCCTTGTCGTCGCCCTTGAGCACGCTGCGCAGATCCGACAGCGCCGATTCCACCTTGGCGCGCTCGGCCGCGTCCACCTTGTCGCCAAGATCCTTGAGCGACTTCTCGACGGCGTGCACCAGCTGGTCGGCGCGGTTGCGCGACTCCACCAGCTCGCGGAACTTCTTGTCTTCCTCGGCGTGCGCTTCGGCGTCCGCCACCATGCGCTTGATCTCTTCCTCGGACAGGCCCGAAGACGCCTTGATGACGATCTTCTGCTCCTTGCCGGTGGACTTGTCCTTGGCGCCGACGTGCATGATGCCGTTGGCGTCGATGTCGAAGGTCACCTCGATCTGCGGCATGCCACGCGGCTGCGGCGGGATGTCGGTGAGGTCGAACTTGCCCAGCGACTTGTTGTCCGCGGCGCGGTCGCGCTCGCCCTGCAGCACGTGGATGGTCACGGCCGACTGGCCGTCGTCCGCGGTCGAGAACACCTGCGAGGTCTTGGTCGGGATCGTGGTGTTCTTCTCGATGAGCTTGGTCATGACGCCGCCCAGCGTCTCGATGCCGAGCGACAGCGGCGTCACGTCGAGCAGCAGCACGTCCTTGACCTCACCGGCCAGCACGCCGCCCTGGATCGCCGCGCCCACCGCGACCGCCTCGTCGGGGTTCACGTCCTTGCGCGGATCCTTGCCGAAGAACTCCTTCACGTACTTCTGCACCAGCGGCATGCGCGTCTGGCCACCGACCAGGATGACCTCGGCGATGTCCTGCGTGCCGATGCCGGCATCCTTGAGCGCAGTGCGGCAAGGCTCGATGGTGCGCTTGACCAGCTCCTCCACCAGGCTCTCGAGCTTGGCGCGCGTCAGCTTGATGTTCAGGTGCTTGGGGCCGGACGCATCCGCCGTGATGTACGGCAGGTTCACGTCGGTCTGCTGGCTGGAAGACAGCTCGATCTTGGCTTTCTCCGCGGCTTCCTTCAGGCGCTGCACGGCCAACGGGTCCTTGCGCACGTCGACGCCGGACTCCTTGAGGAATTCATCCGCCAGGAAATTGATGATGCGCAGGTCGAAGTCCTCGCCTCCCAGGAACGTATCGCCGTTCGTCGACAGCACTTCGAACTGACGCTCGCCGTCGATCTCGGCGATCTCGATGACCGAGATGTCGAACGTGCCGCCACCCAGGTCGTACACGGCGATCTTGCGATCCTTGCCGGCCTTGTCGAGACCATAGGCGAGCGCGGCCGCGGTGGGCTCGTTGATGATGCGCTTGACTTCGAGACCGGCAATGCGGCCGGCGTCCTTGGTCGCCTGGCGCTGCGAGTCGTTGAAATAGGCAGGCACGGTGATCACGGCTTCCTTCACTTCCTCGCCGAGGAAGTCCTCCGCCGTCTTCTTCATCTTCATGAGCACGCGCGCCGAGATTTCCGGCGGAGCCATCTTCTTGCCCTGGGCTTCCACCCACGCGTCGCCGTTGTCGGCCTTGGCAATCTTGTACGGCACCATCTTGATGTCGCGCTGGACCACTTCGTCCTCGAAGCGGCGACCGATGAGGCGCTTGACCGCGAACAACGTGTTCTGCGGGTTGGTCACGGCCTGGCGCTTGGCGGACTGGCCCACCAGCACCTCGTTGTCCTTGGTGAACGCGACGATGGACGGCGTGGTGCGATCACCCTCGCTGTTCTCGATGACGCGCGGCTTGCCGCCTTCCATGATGGCGACACAGGAATTGGTGGTTCCCAGATCGATGCCGATTACCTTAGCCATAAAAACTCCACTGCCTCTTTTTGGGTATTGACCCGTTGCCCCTTACTGGAGGCCGGGCCTTTTGTTTCAAGAAGAATCG
>DASTHJ010000329.1:0-7205 GCA_035718265.1 Steroidobacteraceae bacterium
AGCGGCCGCGAAAGACGTCCCGAGATCGGCCCGGAACGGCCATTTTCAAGCCACTTGAATCGCTGCGGCGGGTCCGCAGATCACGGCCATGCAAATCACCGGGAGGCGCTCCCGGGTAGTTAGTCCCGACCATAGCAAGGAGAGATCAAGATGACTGTCGTGCGTTACGAGCCGTGGAGCCTGCTGGATCGTCTGCGCCGCGAGCTCGACCAGACCTTCGATTCCGCCGCTCCGGTCGCGTCCTGGACGCCCGCGGTCGACATCCACGAAGAGCCGAAGCAGTTCGTGGTGCGCGCGGACCTGCCCGGCGTGAAGCCGGGCGACATCGAAATCACCGCGGAAAAAGGCGTATTGGCGCTGCGCGGCGCGCGCCAGATCGAGCAGAAGAACGACGCAGGCCACTACTCGCGCGTGGAGCGCGTCAGCGGCAAGTTCGTGCGCACGTTCTCGCTGCCGGAGAACGTGGCCACCGACCAGATCAGCGCGAAGTTCAGGGACGGTGTGCTCGAGCTGACGATCCCGAAGATCGCCAGGCCCGAACCGCGCCGCATCGAAGTCCAGGCTGCCTGATCCCCAGCTCCTTCGGACCACATGAACGCCGGCCCCGGGCCGGCGTTTTCTTTTTGGCGCGTGGCGCCCGAACCACGTCCCGGATAACCCTTGCGTCGAATCGGGTTTGACAGGTCCCGGATGCCTGTGTACTTACCGGTCACGCCTCGCGGATGATCGCGACGAATTCAGGAACAGGAGGTTTCATCATGGCGTTGTGGAAAGATCAGAGCCGCGAAGCGGCCCCTTCGGAGCCCGGGGTGATGAAGGCGCCGGAAAAAGTGGCGACCTTGACCCCCGTCGGTGATGCCGCCCCCCGACCGGTCCCCGCGCCGCAGGCGCGCGCCGACGCCCCGAAAACCGAGTCCGTCATCTCCGCCGGCCTCACCATCGAGGGCAAGATCGAAGGTGCCGGCCACGTGCGCATCGCCGGCAACTTCAAGGGCGACGTGCACGTCCAGGGCAATGTCACCATCGAAGCCGGCGCCAAGCTCACGGGCGGCGTGCAGGCCGATACCGTGGTCATCGGCGGCGAGCTCGCCGGCAACATCGACGCCGCCAAGCGCGTCGAACTGATGCAGACCGGCGTGCTGATCGGCGACCTCAAGGCGGGCTCGCTGATCGTGGCCGCGGGTTCACGCATGCGCGGGCAGGCGGAATTCGGCTGGGACGAGAAATCCAAGCACTGAGCGGCGCATGAACGGCCGCATTGCGGCAACCGGCAAGACGCGGGTCTGTCCACACTGCAAGTCAGTGATCCTGGAGAGCGCCAGTGTCTGCCCGGGCTGCCAGCATCATCTGCGATTCGACCCGAAGGCGGTGGTCGAGCGCCGCGCGGCCTCGACGTTCTCCGCGCTGCGCATCGAGGGCGACGTGCGCAATCCCGAGGGCATCGACTCCTGGGAGTATTCGGTGGTCGTCACCATCCGCAACGAGCGCGGCGAGGAAGTCGCGCGCAAGGTGGTCGGTGTCGGGGCGCTCGCGCCGAGCGAGTTGCGCACCGTCAGCCTGTCGGTGGACGTGTTCGCACCCGGGGGTCAGAAACCTCACTGAGCGGCGCGCGCCGGCGCGTTCGGGCTAGCTAGCGTCGCGCCGTCGCGCCCCCGCCGCTCAGCACCCGGCCCGGCCACATCACGAGGGCCCGCAGGAACGAGAACACACCATCCACCGCGATGCCGATCAGCCGGAACGGCAGCAATATCAGCCAGACCAGTGGCCAGAGCAGGATCGCCAGGATGGCCACGGGCCAGCAGATCACCAGCAGCAGGCACCACAAGAGAAACTTGAGCATTGTTTGAGTATCCTCCTCGCATGTTCCAGGTTTCCAGACGACTTTCCGCCGCGCTGGCGCTGAGCCTGCTCGCCTCGCTCCCGGGACTCGCGGCCCAGCCGCTCAACGAGACCCCGGTTCCGACCCTCGCGCCCATGATCAAACGCGTGGCGCCCGCCGTGGTCAACATCGCCACCCGCGGCACCATCCGCGAGCGCGCACCCCAGAACCCGCTGCTCGAGGACCCGTTCTTCCGCCGGTTCTTCGACATCCCGGACATGGGCCCGCGCGAGCGGCAATTCCAGAGCGCCGGCTCCGGCGTCATCTTTGATGCAAGGAACGGCTATATCGTTACAAACGCGCATGTGGTCGATAACGCGACGGAGATCACCGTCACGCTGCAGGACGGCCGGGACCTGACCGCCACCGTGGTCGGGAGCGACGTGCCCTCGGACGTGGCCGTGCTGAAGGTGCCGCCCGAAAATCTCACGCAGGTGGCGCTGGGGGACTCCTCGAAGCTCGAGCAGGGCGACTACGTGGTCGCCATCGGCAATCCGTTCGGCCTGCAGCACACCGTCACCCAGGGCATCGTCAGCGGCCTCGGCCGCTCGGGCATCAATCCCGACGGCTACGAAGACTTCATCCAGACCGACGCGTCCATCAATCCGGGCAACTCCGGCGGCGCGCTGGTCAATCTCCGCGGCGAGCTGGTCGGCATCAACAGCGCCATCCTGTCGCGCTCGGGCGGCAACATCGGCATCGGCTTCGCGATCCCGGTCAACATGGCCCACAGCATCATGGACCAGCTGATCAAGTACGGCTCCGTGAAGCGCGGCCTGCTGGGCGTGAACAACTACTCGCTGACGCCGGACATGGCCAAGTCGCTGAATCTCGCGAACACGCAGGGCGTGCTGGTCTCGCAGGTGACCGAGGGCTCGGCGGCGGAGAAGGCCGGCATCAAGCCCGGCGACGTGATCACCAGCATCAACGGCCAGGCCATCAAGTCCAACAGCGAGCTGCGCAATGCCATCGGCCTGGCGCGCGTCGGCGACAAGATGGACGTGACGCTGATCCGCGATCGCAAGCCCATGCACGTGACGGCGGTGATCACCGAGCCACCGGCGACCACCGGCGGGCCGGCCAAGCCGGGCAGCAGCGGCGGCAGCGCCGACAGCAGCGTGATCCATCCGGGCCTGGTCGGCGCGACGCTCGCCGATGCGCCCGGCGGCGGCGTGCAGGTGCGCAGCGTCGAGCCGCGCAGCGCCGCGGACCAGGCGCGACTGCGCAGCGGCGATCGCATCGAGGGCGCCAATGGCCGCAACGTGGCCAACCTCGGCGAGCTGCGCGAGATCGCCAAGCGCGGCGGCACGCTGGTGCTGACCGTGCGCCGCGGCAACGCCGTGGTGCTCGTGCCGTTGCGCGTTCCCTGATCGCGTGGCGCCGGACGTCCTGGTCATCGGCGCCGGCCCCTCCGGCTGCATGTCCGCCGCGCTGCTCGCGCGGCGCGGCTGGCGCGTGCGGGTGCTGGAACGGCAGGCATTCCCACGCTTCTCGATCGGCGAGAGCCTGCTCGCCTGCAGCATGGAACTGCTGGCCGAGGCCGGCATGGTCGAGGCGGTCATGGCGCGTGGCTTCCAGTTCAAGAACGGCGCGGTATTCGATCGCGACGGCGAACATTCGGAGTTCAATTTCGCCGAGAAGTCCAGCCCCGGGTATCAGTTCACGTTCCAGGTGCCGCGCGCGGAGTTCGATGCAGTGCTCGCCGAAGAGGCACGCCGCCAGGGCGCGGAGCTGCGCTTCGAGGTCGAGATCACGGCCGTGGACTTCGGCGGCGCGCGGCCGAAAGTCACCAGCCGCGACGCATCCGGCGAGGTCGAAGTGCACGAGCCGCGCTTCGTGCTCGACGCCTCGGGATTCGGCCGCACGCTGCCCCGACTGCTCGACCTGCATCGGCCCTCGGACTTTCCGCCGCGCGCGGCGATCTTTTCGCACGTCCGCGACCGCACGGTCGCCGGCTCCTTCGACCGGCAGAAGATCCGCGTGGGCATCCATCCGCGCGAACAGGACGTGTGGTCCTGGCTGATCCCGTTCTCGAACGGCAACGCCTCGGTGGGCATCGTCGCCTCCATCGAGCACCACCGCGCCCGCGGCGGAACTGCCGACGAGCAGTTCTGGCAGGCGATCCGCGCCGAACCACGGCTGCACGCGCTGCTGGCGAACGCCGAGCTGGTGCGCCCGCCGGGCGAGATCATCGGCTACGCGGCGACCGTCACGAGGCTGCACGGCCGCGGATTCGCACTGCTTGGCAATGCCGCCGAATTCCTCGACCCGGTGTTCTCCTCGGGCGTGACCATCGCGATGAAATCGGCGAGCCTGGCGGCCGCGGCGCTCGAGCGGCAGTTGCGCGGCGAACCGGTCGACTGGCAGCGCGAGTTCGCCGACGAGCTCAATTACGGCGTGGAGACCTTCCGCGCGTTCGTCGCGGGCTGGTACGACGGCAGCCTGCAGGACGTGATCTTCTTTCCGCGCCAGCAGGACAAGATCCGCCGCATGATCTGCTCGGTGCTGGCGGGCTATGCCTGGGATCGCGACAATCCCTACACAGGTCCCCAGGCGCATCGCCGCCTGCGCGCGCTCGCGGAGATCTGCCGGTCCAGCTAGTGTGCCGTGGTCAGGGAGCGCGCGCCGGCAGCGCTCGCTCCGTGCCCGGCGGCACAGTGGCGACGGCGCGCAATTTTCCGAATTCCTTCCCGTACTGCGCGAGGTCGCCGATGGCGAGCCGCAGGTACTTGCGAAAGTGCGGGTTCAGATGCTCGTCGGCGTTTTCGGGCTCGAGACCACGCAGCAGGCAGAAGATCGCTAGCGCGTGCGCCAGTTCGCCCTCGCTGAGCTCATGTCGACGCCCGCCCACCGCGGAGTTGGCGGCGAAGATGCCGAAGCCCATGAACACGGTGCCGAGCTCGATCGCCGCCTCGCGGCGTGCCTCGCCGCCGGGCGGCGGCTCCTCGAGCGTGGAAACCAGGTAACGCGCCAGGTCGAGCGCGAAGTTCGCGACCAGCGTGACCGGCTCGACTCCACGCGAATACGTGAACACCGGGATGCGTGCCGGATCATCCACCTCGGCGCGCGGCGCGTCGCCCGCCGGCTCGACGGTGCACGGCCAGTCGGCCATGCCGGCATGATCGCGCACGCGCCGGAACAAGGCGCTGACCGCCGCGTGGCCCTTCAGCCCGCGATCCGGGAAATGCTCGGGCGTGGGCAACACCAGCGTGGTGTCGAGGAAGCCCGCATAGCCGCCGCAGTGGCGCAGCAGCCAGGCGAACGCCGCGAACTGCCAGTCGCGCCGCGCATCGTCGAGAAAAGGTTTTGGCTTCGGAGCGGGCCGCATGGGATTCGCCGCGGCCATGATACGGGCGCGATGTTCCGCGAGCGGCATCACGCAACATAAATCCGCGCGCGATTTTTCAGCGCGCTGCTTCGCTCGCGCACAGTCGCGCGCGCCGCTCGTCACGCTCCAGTTTTGCGATCTCGCGCACGGCAGAATAGAAACTCTGCAGGTCGTGTTGCGCGTCTGCGAGCAGCCGCTCGAATCCCGGAACGCAGTCGTAGTACGTGGCCAGCGACGCGAGCCGCGCATTGTTGGGCGGCGAGGACTCGAGCTCGGCGACCAGGCGCGAGCGAAAGCCGTAGCGCGCATCCAGCGCCCGCAGGTCGTCGGCCAGCGCGGCGAAGATCTGCGCCTTGCGCCGGCGCATGGCGGCCGGCGCTGCGCCACTCGCGTACAGCTCCGCGAGCTCATCACGCCGCCGCGCGATGATGCGGATGCTCTCCGCCTGGCGCTGGCGGCGCTGCAGGTGTCGCTGCAGGTCCGCGCCGCGGCCCTGCGCGACCAGCCAGCGCGCCAGTCCCTCCTGCTCGACGGTGATCGCGAAGGCTTCGTTGAACGAGCTGTCGTCGGGAATGAAGACCACCTGGTGCGAGAGCTCGTGGAACATGATGGCGGCCAGCTCGTCGTCGCCGTAGCTCATCATGGTGTTCATGATCGGGTCGTCGAACCTGCCGAGCGTCGAATAGGCGGGCACGCCTTCGACGACCACGTCCAGCCCCTCGCGCCGCAGCTTCGCGGCGAATTTCTGCGCGCTCGCCTCCCGGAAATAACCCCGGTAGGCCACGCAACCCACGATGGGGAAACACCATTCGCGCGGCTCGACCGAGAACTCGGGCGTGGCGACCACGTTCCACACCACGAACTCGCGCTTCAGGTCGGCATAGCTGGTGTAGCTGCGGTTGTCGGGCAGGCCGAGCTCGCGGCTGGCGAAGGCGCGCGCCTCGCGCACCACTTCGAGTCGCCGGCGCAGCTCCGCGGGCGTGTCGGGATCCTCGATGACGCGCGCGATCGGCTCGCGCGCATGCACGATCTGCATCTGTCCCCGGGCCGCCTGCATCACGTAGCAGCCCTGGAGGGTCAGACAGACGAGGAGCACGGCCCCGTGACGATAACTGGCGCGGAGTTGCCTTAACATGCGGCCATGCAAGTGTACTTGGTGGGCGGCGCGGTCCGGGACCGGCTTCTCGGCCGCGCGGTCCAGGAGCGCGACTGGGTGGTCGTGGGCGCGCGTCCGGAGGATCTCGAGCGGCAGGGATTCATCCCGGTCGGGCGTGACTTCCCCGTATTCCTGCATCCGGAAACAAAAGAGGAATACGCGCTCGCGCGTCTCGAGCGCAAGGTCGCGCCCGGCTATCGCGGCTTCACGACCGAGTTCTCGCCGCAGGTCACGCTGGAAGACGACCTGCGGCGCCGCGACCTGACCATCAACGCCATGGCCGAGGATGCCGCCGGCAACATCGTCGATCCGTATGGCGGCCGACGCGACCTCGAGGCGCGGCGGCTGCGGCATGTTTCGCAAGCATTCGCCGAGGATCCGGTGCGCATCCTGCGCGTCGCGCGCTTCGCGGCGCGTTATGCGCCGCTCGGTTTCCAGGTTGCCGAGGAGACCCTCGCGCTCATGCGCGGCATGGTCGACGCCGGCGAAGCGGATGCGCTGGTCGCCGAGCGCGTCTGGACGGAAACCGAGAAGGCGCTGGCCGAGCCCCGGCCGGATGTGTTCATCCGCGTGCTGCGCGACTGCGGCGCGCTGCGCGTGATCTTTCCGGAGATCGATGCGTTGTTCGGCGTGCCGCAGCCGGAAAAATGGCATCCGGAAGTCGACACCGGCGTGCACCAGCTGATGGCGCTGCGCGCCGCCGTGGCGCTCGGCGGCGGTGTGCCGGCGCGCTTCGCCGTGCTGATGCACGACCTCGGCAAGGGCGCGACGCCCGCCGAGGTCCTGCCTTCGCACTACGGGCACGAGGATGCCGGCGTGGCCCTGGTCGAGCAGCTCTGCGC
>DASTHJ010000330.1:0-14314 GCA_035718265.1 Steroidobacteraceae bacterium
CGCGGCTTTCCTTCGATGAAGGCCTGAAGCTCGAGGCGCGGCTGTCCGCCGATTCGCTGCAGACGCTGGAATCGCGCGCGCTGCGCCACGTGTTCTTCGCCGAGCGCGAATGCGGCCGGATTCCGGGCATCGACGCCGCGCAGGCCGCGGCCGAATTTCGCGAGGCCGCCGTCGTAGGCGCCGGCACCATGGGCAGCGGCATCGCCATGGCGCTCGCCGATGCGGGAATTCCCGTGACGCTGGTGGAAAACGATCGCGCGGCGCTCGACCGCGGGCTCGACATCATCAAGAGCAACTACGCGGGCGCGGTGCAGCGCGGCCGCATCGACCAGCCGACCGCGCAACGCCGACAGGCGCTGATCACGGGCACGCTGTCGCTCGAGGCGGCACGCAACGCCGACCTGGTGATCGAGGCCGTGTTCGAGGACTTCGACCTCAAGCGTTCGATCCTCACGCGACTCGACGAGCTGCTGCGTGCCGATGCCATCCTCGCCTCCAATACCTCGAGCCTGTCGGTGACCGCGCTCGCCTCGTTCACGAAGCACCCGGCGCGCGTGATCGGCCTGCACTTCTTCAGCCCGGCCAACGTCATGCGGCTGCTGGAGATCGTGCGCGGCGCGAACACCTCGGAAGCCACCATCCTCGCGGGTCTGGCGGCCGCGAAGAAGCTGCGCAAGGTGGGCGTGGTGGTCGGCGACGGCTTCGGCTTCGTCGGCAACCGCATGATGCTCGACGGCTACTTCCGCGAAGCGGAACTGATGCTGCTGCAGGGCGTCGCGCCGGAGCGCATCGATGCCGTCATGGAGAATTTCGGCTTCGCCATGGGCCCGAACCGCGTCAACGACATGGCCGGCATCGACGTGGGCACGCGCGTGCGCACCGAGCTGCTCAAGCGCGAGACGCGCAACCCGCCCTATCACGCCGTCTCCGACGCGCTGACCGCGCTCGGTCACCTCGGCCAGAAGACCGGCGAAGGCATCTATCGCTACAAGCCCGGCGATCGCGCGCCGTTGCCGAACCCGGACCTGGCGCGGCTCGCGCAGGCGCTGGCCGACAAGCATGGCATCGCGCCGCGCGAAGTCGCCGACCAGGAAATCGAGCAGCGCTGCGTGCTCTCGCTGATCAACATCGGCGCGCAGATCCTCGACGAAGGGCTCGCCTACCGCGCCGCCGACATCGACGTGATCTGGACCGCGGGATACGGATTCCCGCGCTGGCGCGGCGGACCCATGTTCCACGCGGATGCGCTCGGACTGGAGCGGGTGGTCACGCAGATCGAGGCGCTGGCCGCCACCGGCGGCGGCGACTACTGGCGGGTGGCGCCGCTGCTGCTCCGCCTGGCGGACTCAGGCCGCACGTTCGCGGACTGGGATCGCGCGCACTAGTCAGATGCAGAGCGCCGGCCGCTGGTCCTTCGGCATGTCGAGGATCGCCAGGCGGATCAGCTTCAGCATGGCGGCCCGCGCCGCCTCCGCGTCCTTCGAGGCAATCGCGTCGTAGACCAGCTCGTGATCCGGAACCGGGTCACGCAGCACCTTCGTCAGGCGCAGCTTGAACATGGTCAGCGCGCCGACGGCCGCCGTGACGCCCTTGGTCAGTGAGACGATGAACGGATTGCCCGTGCTCTCGAGCAATGCCGCGTGGAATGCCTCGTCGGCTTCACGGCCTGCCGGGTGATCGAGCGTGTACCTGGTCATCTCGTCGAGCGCGCTGCGCATCCGGTCGAGATGCCGCTGCTTGCGGCGGGTCGCCGACAGCGCCGCCGCCGCCGGCTCCACCATGGCGCGCAATTCGAATACGCCGTGGATCAGCTCCGGACGCGGCGCGCTCGAGAACATCCATGACAGCACGTCCGGATCGAGCAGGTTCCACTCGGTGACCTCGCACACGCGCGTGCCCGTGCGCGTGCGGCAGCTGATCAGGCCCTTGGCGGCCAGCATCCGCATGGCCTCGCGGTAGGTATTGCGCGACACGCCGAGCCGTTGGCTCGCCTCGACCTCGCCATCGAGCGTGTCACCGGGACTCAGCGCACCGGAAACGATCCCGACGCCGATCTCCTGTGCAAGCGTTCCGTGCACTCGCAGCAGCTTGCGCCGCGCGGTGATTCGTGGCGCCTGGTCGACTCGCATCAGGTCTGCTCCCTTGGGTTGGCGACCGGTGGCCGGCGGCGCGGCGGGAGAAGGGAGGACCTCAACGCGGATTGACGTCCTCCCATTTGCGTCTGAAGGGGGAACTTACAGACGAAAACGTCTCCCGCCGCATACCGAACTTCCTGGTTTTGCATCTCGCCTTTCCGCGTCAGGCGCATCGTGTTCGCGCGCAGCGTAGCGCGTTTTCGATTTGATAGCGCTATCAGTTTCACTAATGCAACTTTGTTGCCGAATAGGCATACATGCATACAAGTTCCGTTATCGAGAGTTCCGGTATCTTGCCGGCATCGCGTACGGGCGCGGGACAAGACGTACGCAGATACTAACTACAGTCCACTCAGGGGAGAGAACCAATGACATCGTTGAATCGTCCGGGCGGCGCGGCGCTCGCCGCGCTGACCGCTGCCTGTCTGTCGAGCGGAACCGTACTGGCGCAGGACCAGACTGCGCAGACCACCGCCAATCCACCACCACGCGAAGCCGAAACGATCGACGACACCATCGTCATCACCGGCACCAGCATCAAGGGCGTCACGCCCATCGGCTCGAACGTCATGTCCGTGGGCGTCGACGAGCTGGAGAAGACCGCGGCCACGAACCTGTCCACGCTGGTCAACACGATCCCGGCACTGAGCACCAACGGCTCGCTGGCGCAGGGCGAGAACCTCTGGTCGTTCTACAGCCCGCAGATCCACCAGCTGGGCGGCTCCTCGTCCAACACCACGCTGGTGGTCATCGATGGCATGCGCATGCCGGGCGGCGGCGCGCAGTTCAACCAGACCGACCCGAACATCATCCCGACCTCGGCCATGCAGCGCGTCGACGTGCTGGCGGACGGCGCATCCTCGGTGTACGGCTCGGATGCGGTGGCCGGCGTGGTCAACTTCATCACGCGGCGCACCTACGACGGCCTGTCGATCAATTCGCAGTACGGCAACGCCGACAGCTACGACACCTGGGACCTGAACGGCATCTGGGGCACGACCTGGGACACCGGCGGCGTGTACATCGCGGCGCAGTACAGCCACGCCTCGCAGCTGTTCGTCAAGGATCGCGACTGGGCGAGCCGCGGCGACTATCGCGACGTGGGCGGCTCCAACACCAACGGCTTCACCTGCGCGCCGGCCACCATGCGCGTGACCGCCGTCAGCAGCGGCACCGCGCCGGGGACCGGCCAGGTGTTCCTCTCGCCCGACGCCACCACCTCGGTGCCGAACAACGCCGCCACCAATGGCGTGTGCAATCTCTCGGTCTACAACTCGTTCATACCGTCGCAGTACCGCGCCAACGGCCTGATCCGGGTCGTCAATGACTTCACGGACCAGCTGTCGATCTCTGCATCGTTGAACTACAACCGCAACCAGACGCACGCCGACTCCGGTCCCGGCCAGCTCAACAACGCGACCGCATTCGGCGAGGGCGCCGGCGTCGCGGGCCAGCAGAACCCGTTCTTCACCGCGCCGGCCGGCGCGCCCGACGCGACCACCGAGCTGGTCAACTGGCTGGCACTGCGCGACGACGGCAAGTACGGCTACACCGAATCGCAGCAGGACGTCGTGTACGCCAACGTCGTGCTCGACTACCACCTGAACGACAAGTGGACGTTGACGGCGGCCGACTCGATCGGCTGGAACCGCTCCTCGCTGGACGGCTTCAAGCAGTTCTGCGCGCCCTGCGCGATGCTGGCGCTGAACGGCACCACGCAGGCCACCGGCAGCACCACGGCCTCGAGCATCCCCGGACAGAACGTGGTCGTGCTGCAGCTGCCGCTCACCACCAGCAACGCGCTCGACGTCTGGAACACCGGCGCCGCCAATCAGACCAATCCGCTGTTGCTGAAGTCGCTGTATACGAACAACACGCAGAACAACAACTACAACACGTTCAACCAGTTCCGCGTGGTGATGCAGGGCGAGCTGTTCGACATGCCGGCCGGCCCGTTCAAGATCGCCTTCGGTGGCGAGCACATGTGGCAGGAGCAGCAGTTCAAGCTGAGCGGCGGCAACAACACCGGTCCGACCACCACAGGCTCCGGCTACCGCGTGTACAACTTCGACCGTGACATCGTCTCGGCGTTTGCGGAAGTGGCGGTCCCACTGGTTTCGCCGGACTGGGACGTGCCGGCGCTCAACAAGCTCGACCTGAGCCTGTCGGTGCGCTACGACGATTTCTCCGACGTCGGCGACACCACCAACCCGCGCTACGGCATCAACTGGAACATCACCGAAGGGTTCCGCGTGCGCGCCAACTACGCCGAGTCGTTCGTGGCGCCGCCGATCGCGGTGATCGGCGACGCCTCGCAGGGCTACCTGTACGCCTCGGGCAGCGTGACCAGCACGGGCACGCTCAACGTGCCGGTCGCGCTGTATCCGGAAGTGGTCAATGTCCCAGGTGCCGTGGTCGCGAACACCAACGACCCCTGCACCCCAACATCGACCAGCTGCACCATCGGCCAGAACAACTCGGCGATGCGGCGTCAGCTCGGCGGCGGCTTCTCGCAGATGGGACCGCAGTTCGGCGAGAGCTATTCGTTCGGCATCGACCTGATGCCTGCGGCGCTGGAGGGTTTCCGGGCGTCGGTGACCTACTTCCACAACGACTTCACCGGTGGTGTGAATTCACCCTCGCCGGCGTCGATCACCGCCTCCGGCTCGCCGTTGCTGACGCTCTGCCCGACACCCACCGGCTGCACGCAGGAGCAGATCCTGGAGTTCGCCAACGTCGCGAATGGCGCCACCATCGGTGGCACGATTCCGGCGAACGTGTACTACCTGATCGACCAGAGCTCGCGTAACTGGCTGAACCTGTCGATCGCCGGCTTCGATGCGCAGATCGACTACGCGTTCAACGTCGGCGACAAGGTGCGCGGCCGGGTCGGTACCGCCGGCACGTACTTCACCGACTTCGACCAGTTCTTCGGTACCAACCCGTCGTTCTCGGTGCTGAACACGTCCGGCTTCAACGGCGTGTTCTCGTCGATCCAGACGAAGGCACGCAGCTACGTGGGCTTCGACTTCGGCAAGTTCTCCACGGACCTGTACTGGAACTACATCGGTTCCTACCACAACTGGGGCGGCAGCACGATCGAACCGCTGCAGCGCGACGAGAACGGCAACCCGAATGGCGGCGGCGATCGCGTGGATGCGACCAACACCTTCGATCTGCACCTCACGTACAAGCTGGAGCTGGGGGGCATCATCGAGGACATGAGCCTGTCGCTCGACGTGCGCAATCTCACCGATGAGGACCCGTCGTTCTTCAACGGCAACCAGGGTGGCTTCATGGGAGGAGCCTGGGGGTACGACAACTACACCGCCAACCCGGTCGGGCGGCTGATCACGCTCGGCATTCGCACCAACTTCTGATCGTCATCGCAAGGAGTCCGCTCCGCCGCAAGGCGGAGCGGACTGATTCACGTGTCACGCCCCGCGTGACCCGCAACACGGAGGGTTTTGCTCATGAAATTGCAAAGACGCATGTTTGTGACTCTGGGTTCGCTGGCCTGCCTCTCGCTCGGCGGACTGTCCACGGCATCCGATCACCGCGGATCGCATCATCATCCGGCCCCGCAGGCGCGCCTTTCCGGCGAAGTGATCCCGGTCGAAATCTACGATCCGCTCGGCCTCGTGGCGCACGGACCGCAGGGCCAGTTGCACCTGCTCGCGCAGGGCTACGGCTTCACCGAGGGCCCGGCGGTCGATCGACACGGCAACGTGTTCTTCACCGACCAGCCCAATGACCGCATCTATCGCTGGGATGCCGGCACGGGCCGCATCACGCTGTGGCTCGAGGGCACGGGCCGCGCGAACGGCATGATCTTCGATCGCGACGGCAATCTCATCGCCGCCGCCGACCTGCACGGCGAGATCTGGAAGATCCGCCCGGATGGCAGCCACAAGGTGCTGATCGACGCCTACCAGGGCAAATTGCTGAACGGTCCCAACGACGTGTGGATCAATCCCGTAAACGGCGGCCTCTACCTCACAGATCCGATTTTCCCGCGCGACTACTGGGACGCGGACGACCCGCGTCGCCAGGGCTGGGAGCCCACGCACTCGGAGCAAGCGCCGCAGGGCAAGGGCGGCCATGTCTATTACCTGCCGCACGGCGCCCGCAAGCTGGTCAGGGTGACTTCCGAGGCCATGGGCTGGGAATCCGACTCGTGGCCGAACGGCGTGGTCGGCACACCCGACGGCAGGAAGCTGTACGTCAACAAGTGGTTCTACGACAACCACGGCGGCACCTGGGTGTTCGACGTGCGGCGTGACGGCACGCTCGCCAACATGCGCAAGTTCTCCGACTGGGGCGGCGACGGCATGTCCATGGACGAGCGCGGCAACGTCTACATCAGCAATGGCGAGGGCGTGATGGCGTTCGATCCGGACGGCAACCACATCCTGACGATTCCGACCGGCGGCGGTGCCACCAACAACACCTTCGCGGGACGCGACGGCAAGACGTTGTTCATCACGGGTCCTTCCGACAAGGTGACGGCCATCCGCATGAGCGTGAAAGGCTCGGAATTCCGCTGGCGCGGTCGCGACTGTCGCTAGATTGATCTCATGACCCGGCCCGCGGTACGGTCGTACCGCGGGCTTCGGGAGGGGTGAGTTGCGGCAGATCGTGATCGTCGGCGGCGGCGCGGCCGGATGGATGACGGCTGCCGCACTCTCGCGGCTGCTGCGCCCGCAGGACATCTCGCTGACGCTGGTCGAATCCGACGAGATCGGCATCATCGGCGTCGGCGAAGCGACCATCCCCGACATGCTGCAGTTCAATCTCTTCCTCGGCATCGTCGAGGCGGAGTTGATGCGCGCCACGCACGCCACGTTCAAGCTCGGCATCGAGTTCGTCGACTGGTCCGGGCCGGGCTCGCGGTATTTCCATCCCTTCGGTTTCCACGGCATCGACATCGACGGTGTCGACTTCCACCAGTACTGGCTGCATTGCCGGGCCCACGGCCACGCGCATCCGATCGGCGACTATTGCCTGACGGAAATCCTCGCCCGCCACGGCAAGTTCGCCTTTCCCGACTTGCGCGTCGCGGGTGCGCCGGCTTCCTACCTGCGCTATGCCTATCATTTCGACGCCGCGTTGTATGCCGCCTTCCTGCGCCGCTACGCCGAAGCGCGCGGCATCAGGCGCGTCGAAGGCAAGGTGTGCGAGGTGCTGCGCCACGGCGAGTCCGGCGACCTCACGGGCGTGCGCCTCGCCAACGGCACGACGGTCAGCGGCGATTTCTTCTTCGATTGCACGGGCTTTCGCTCGCTGCTGCTCGACCAGACGCTCGGCGTGCCGTGGGTCGACTGGCGCCACTGGCTGCCCTGCGACGCGGCGCTCGCCGTGGCCTGCACACACGACGGCCCGCCGCGTCCGTTCACGCGCTCCACGGCGCGGCCGGCGGGCTGGCAATGGAAGATCCCGACGCAGCACCGCACCGGCAACGGTCACATCTATTGCAGCGACTTCATGAGCCAGGACGAAGCCACGGCGCTGCTCACCAACAGTCTCGACGGCGAGATCATGGGCACGCCGCGGCTGATCCGCTTCGCCACCGGGCACCGGCAGCGCTTCTGGGATCGCAACTGCGTCGCCATCGGGCTCTCGTCCGGCTTTCTCGAGCCGCTCGAATCGACGTCGCTGTATCTCATCCGCCAGGGCATCAGCCGTTTCATCGCGCTGTTTCCGGACGCGTCGCTGCCGCCGGTCATGCGCGACGAGTACAACCGCTGGATGCAGAGGGATTTCGAGCAGGTGCGCGACCTGCTCGTGTTCCACTACTACGCCAATGGGCGCGACGAGCCGTTCTGGCGCCGTTGCCGCGAGATGAAGCTTCCGGAGACGCTGCAGCGGCGGCTGTCGTTGTTCGCCGAAGGCGGCCGCTTCCTGCGCAACGAGGGCGAGCTCTTTCCGAACGCGAGCTGGGTTGCCGTGATGCTCGGCCAGGGCGTGCGTCCGCGCGCCATCGACCCGCTGATCGCCTCCCGGCCGGCCGCCGAATTCGAACCGCAACTCGAGAAATTACGGCGCGCGATGCACGACTACTCGGACAAATTGCCCTCGCACCAGGAGATGCTGCAGCGATATTGCGCGTCCGATCCGCCGGCGCGATGAATCGCGCCGATCCGTTAGTCAGCGATATGAGATTCCGTATTGTTCCGGCCGGACGACCGGCCGCAATCTCGTTGCCGGGTCGCGCGCGGCGGCCCTCATCAACTCGAAGGGGATTCCGATGAGAAACATCGTACTGGCACTCGCATTCCTGGCGTCCGTCTGCCACGCCGAGGAGGCAGACACGTTCAAACCGGCGGAGACCAACGTCTGGGGCGCCGAGTACCCGCGCGTCGACGCGAACGGACGCGTGCAGGTGCGCGTCAAGGCGCCGGACGCCAACAAGGTGAAGCTGAATTTCTGGAGCGGCCCGAAGATGGACATGGAGAAGCAGGCCGACGGCTATTGGACCGCGACCACGCCGGCGCAGGTGCCCGGACTCCACTATTACGTGATCAACGTCGACGGCCTCGACGCCAGCGACCCGGGCAGCCGCGCCTATTTCGGCGGCTCGCGCTACACCAGCATGGTCGAGATCCCCGAGCCCGGCTCGGGCTCGGACTATTACACCATCCAGGACGTGCCGCACGGCCAGGTGCGCGAGGTCTGGTACCACTCGGAGGTCACCGGCACCTGGCGCCACGCCATGGTCTATCTACCGCCGGATTACGACAGTAACATCAAGGCGCGCTACCCCGTGCTCTACCTGCAGCACGGCGGTGGCGAGGACGAGACCGGCTGGATCCGCCAGGGACGCGCCAACGTCATCCTCGACAACCTGATCGCCGCGGGCCAGTGCAAGCCGATGATCGTCGTGATGGCCTATGGCTATGCGCGCCGCGCGGGCGCCCCGCCGCCGAACACCAACGTGGCCTTCGGCTCGCCGGAGATGATGAAGCAGATCCAGGAGATGGCCTCGGCATTCGAGGACGACGTGACGCGCGCGCTGATTCCGTTCGTCGACAAGACCTACCGCACGCTGTCCGATCGCGACCACCGCGCCATGGCCGGCCTTTCCATGGGCGGCATGCAGACCTTCCAGGTCACGCTGAACCACCTCGACCTGTTCTCGCACATCGGCGGCTTCAGCGGCGCGGGCGGCATGCTGGGCGACGGCAAGTTCGATGCGAAGAAGGATTTCAACGGCGTGTTCGCCGATCCAGCGGCCTTCGCGAAGAAGGTGCACGTGTTCTGGCTGGGCATCGGCTCGGCCGAGCCGCCGCGCTTCCTCGAGCGCATCCGCGGGCTGCACAACGCGCTGACCGAGGCCGGCGTGCAGCACGTGTACTGGGAATCGCCGGGCACCGACCATGAGTGGCAGACCTGGCGCCGCGATCTCAAGGACTTCGCGCCGCGGCTGTTCAGGAAGTGATGCCCATGAACAAACTGATTCGTCTCGCGACTCTCGCCGGGGTGGCGCTGTGCGCTGCCCCGCTCTGCGCCCAGGTGAAGACCGAGGTGCCGCCCGTGGTGGCGGGCGCCAAGCCGGTCACGGTGGAGCACATCAAGATCCACGGCACGATGCTCGAGGGCAATCTCGAAGGCGACCCGGTGGATCGCGACGCCATCGTCTTCCTGCCGCCGAGCTATGCAAAAGAGAAGGATCGCCGCTACCCGGTGGTCTACGCGCTGCACGGCTTCTTCATCGGCGCGGAGCAATGGAGCGGCGAGATCCACGTGCCGCAGACCATCGAGGGCGCATTCGCGCAGGGCGCGCGCGAAATGATCGTGGTGCTGCCGGACTCGAAGACCATTCACAACGGCTCGATGTACTCGAGCTCGGTCACCACCGGTGACTTCGAGAACTTCATCGCGCACGACGTGGTGTCGTACATGGACGCGCATTACCGCACCATGGCGCGGCGCGCGAGCCGTGGGCTGGTGGGTCATTCGATGGGCGGCTACGGCGCGACGCGCATCGGCATGAAGCACGCGGACGTGTTCGGCAGCCTGTACATCATGAGCCCGTGCTGCCTGTCCTCGATGCCACCGCCGGCCGACGTGGAGCTGCAGAAGAAAATCGAGGCGGCCAAGACTGCCGCCGACCTCGACAAGCTGAATTTCTGGGTGCGCGCACAGCTCGCCAGTGCGGCGGCCTGGTCACCGAACCCGAAGAATCCGCCGTGGTTCAGCGATCTGCCGACCCAGGACGGTCAGCCGCGCCCGGAGGTGCTCGCCAAGTGGACGGCGAATGCACCGCTCAACTTCATCGATCAGTACATCTCGGGACTGCGCCGCTATCACGGCATCGGCATCGACGTCGGCGACCAGGACGGCTTGCGGGTCGACACGGCGAAGCTGCACGAGGTGCTCGACAAGTACGGCATCGCCAACAGCTTCGAGCAGTACTCCGGGACGCACACCAGCCGGGTGGCGGACCGGTTCCAGAATCACGTGTTGCCGCACTTCAGCCGGAATCTCTGTTTCGAGGAGAAGTGCCGCTAGCTCCCGCCTGCTGACACGACTCGAGCTTCAGTTCGACCAGCACGGGAAAATGATCGGACGGCACGCGGCCGTCGATGACCTGCGTGAACACGGCGTAGCGCTCGACTTCGACGTGGTCGCCGACCAGCACGTGATCGATGGGCGCCGATTTCGTCGGAGCGATGTGGAATTCGTTGAACGTGCCTTCCGGCCCGAACGGCGGCGTCTTCGAGATCCCGCGCGCGTCGCGCAGGGCGAGCGCGCCTTGCGTGAGCGTGCGCATCTGCTTGCTGTCGAGCTCGGAATTGAAATCGCCGAACAACATGACGGGTTCGCAGGGCTTCGCGTGGTCCTGGATCCAGCGCACGATCTGCGCTGCGGATTGCTCGCGGGCAACCTGCCCGATGTGATCGAAGTGGGTGTTCATCGCGAGCAGGGTCTGGCGGGATCCTTTGAATTGCAGCCGTGCCCAGGTGGCGATGCGCGGCAAGGCGGCGTCCCAAGCCTTGGCTGGAATTTCCGGCGTCGGTGAGAGCCAGAACGTGGCGCCGTCCAGGAAATCGAAGCGCTGCGTGTCATAGCCGATGGGCGTGGCTTCGCCCTCGCCTTTGCCCTCGCGACCTTCGCCGAAGATGCGGTAGCCAGGCAGCGCGGCGATGAGGTCGGACTTCTGGTTGGGGCGGACTTCCTGCATGCCGAATACATCGGGATGCAGCCAGTGGACCTGGTCGGCCACCCACTGACGACGGTGCGGCCAGGCGTTGGGGCCATCCGAGGCGATGTCCAGGCGGATGTTGTACGTCATGAGGCGCAGCGATTGCGTGCGCTCGGATGCGAGCAGCGCCGAGGCCGGCAGAGTCAGCGCTGCGAGCGCGAGCAGGATCCTGAGTGGCAGTCGGGTATGCATGGCGGATCTCGGCGCGTAGAGATGGAAAGAAAGGATATCGCGGTATGGGTGACGTGACCGAAGCATGTCGCTCAGCAGCCACGGCGGCAAGCCATTGCCGCGGGTCGCGCGCGGCAAAAGTTCTTTGCGCTCGTTCACATCGATTGTGACCGATTGCATCTATGGTCCGCGGATGACCGCAAAATCACGTCTTCATCTTCATGCGCAGGCGGAGCCCGCCTGCAGCACGCAGGTGCAGGACGCGGAACCGCCGATGCGCTTCGAAGCGCAGCTGGAAGTCGAATACGTCCGCGCGCGGCTGCAGCACGGCCGCACGCTGGTGCGCATGGCCTGCCTGCTGGCGTTGCTGGTCGTGTGCCTGCGCATCGTCGAGCTCGCCTTGACCGATGGTCGACAGCGGCTGGCGGCTCAACCGTACGTGCTCATTTTCCCGCTCGTCGTGTTCTCCGCTTCCGTGCTGCTGGCCTGGTTCGCATGGCGCCCGTCCTTCCCGCGGCGATACCTGCCGTTCGCGAACTATGCCGTGCCGATGCGCAACGTGTTCGCGGCTGCGGCCCTTGCGGCAATGGCGGCACGCGGCCAGGTCGCGCTGCTGATCGTGATGCCCGCCATGGTGCTCGGCCCGTTCTTCTTCCTGGGCCTGCACTTCCGGCCGGCGCTGGTCTGCGTGACGGTCACCATTGCCGCGTTTGCCGCCTCGGCGCTCTTCTTCGAGATGCCGGCAACGGTGCTGCTGCGCTCGTGTGGATTCCTTGTCGTCGCCGCCGGGATGAGCGCGCTGGGCGCCTGGCAGATCGAAAAGCAGTCGCGGCGCAGTTTTCTCGAGCGCCGGCTCATCGCGCAGCTCGCCGAGCACGATGCGCTCACGGGCGCGAAGAACCGGCGCGTGTTCGACGAACAACTGAGCCGGCTGTGGCAGCAGGCGGTCGATGACCGGCGTCCGCTTGCGATCCCGCTGATCGACGTGGATCACTTCAAGGACTACAACGATCGCTACGGACATCAGGCCGGCGACGTCGCCTTGCAGCAGGTTGCGAAGGCGGTGCAGGCGCAGGTGCACCGGCCGCTCGATGTGCTGTCGCGCTACGGGGGCGAGGAATTCGCGGCGCTGCTGTATGACATTGATGGGGCGCAGGCGCGGCACATCGCCGAAAAGATGCGGCTCGCCGTGAGTGCGCTGCGCATCGAGCACCGCGGCTCGAGTGTGGCGCGGGTGGTGACCATCAGTGTCGGCGTCGCGGCGATTCAGCCGGTGGCGGAGCGCGGGCCGCTCGGTGCGCTGCAGCTGGCCGATGAGGCGTTGTATGCGGCGAAGGTTGGCGGGCGCAACAAGGTGCATGTCGCCGCGGAGTCGGAGTACAGCGACCTCGAAACGGGGATTTTTGTGCAGAGGTCGTTCGGGGCGTGATGGTGGATGGGGGCGCACCCGAGATTACTAGAGCGTCTCGGTGACGCCCGCAGAGATTGTCGGCCGCGAGACCGCGGCCGATCCCTCGCCGAGGGATGTTTGAGTGAGCGAACAACACAGCGTGATCAGGCCGCGCCCCTCTTTTCCGCAGCCGCGAGATGCAACTCCGGCTTGAGGCCCGCACGAATCGCGAGCGTCAATAACATGTCCATGCTGAAATCTTTCCAAGATCCCTTGAGCAACGCCGACACTCGCGGCTGGGTCATGCCCAGACGCTTCGCTGTTTCGGCCTGCGTGTAACCCTTCTCCTGAAGATGTTCACGTAGCCGCATCATCAGCTGCACGCGCAATGCCATCACGCGTGCCTCGGCTACATCGAATCCCAGATCGATGAAGACGTTTCCGCCGCCGGAGATCGCTCGAGTGTCATACAGACGGCGATCGCGCTCTTGACGGGACTTACGACTGACGCTCTTCATCTCTTCGCTGCAGATGTTGCTTCAAGCTGCGCGTCTTTTGTCCGCAGCCGCGAGATCGAAAGTTGCCTGCAGATTCATCCACAGTCGCGACGACGTACCGAGCGCCTCGGCCAAGTCGAGCGCCGCTTCCGCGGTAATGCCGCGCTTACCCTTGATCAGCTCATTGAGACGCGCGCGCGTCCATCCGAGGCGCTCCGCAAACTCCGTCTGCGTGACGTTTCCAGGCAGAAGAAATTCTTCGAGCAGAACTTCGCCAGGATGAAACGGATTCGCCGGCTGGTCGGTTGCTTTCTTGGCCATGTCTCCTCCTAGATCTCTTCCTAGTGATAGTCGACAACTCGAACATCCGAGGCATTACCGCTTTCGAATCGGAAAACGACACGCCATTGATCATTGATTCGGATCGAGTAGAAGCCCTTCCACCGCCCTTTGAGTGCCTCGAGTCGGTTTCCCGGAGGCACCCGCAAGTCGCTCAGCTGCGCGGCATCGTGCAAGTACAGGACTTTGCGGCGCGCCGCGCGCAGAAGCTCGGCGGGAAGCGCGCGCGTCTGTTTGGACCGGCGGTCGTAAAAAAGGCCTTCGGCAATTTGTCCGTCGGCGGCGCCTCGCGCCTTCGCCCGACCTGGATTTTGGCCGCGCACGGTTTCTAGGTTTTTGCGTCACGCCGTTTCTAGGTTATTACGCTAAAAGACGTCGGATCAGGCGAAATTCCCCCGCAACCACCTGGCTGCGGAGAAGAGCGGGAAAGGAAAACCGCGCCAAGCTGTTGTCGCGGTAGGTGAAGATGGCGCGCCCGGAGAGATTCGAACTCCCGACCACCTGGTTCGTAGTTGGAGGGGGTGAAAATCTTGGGAAGGATGTGAAACGTAGATAGTTGATTCTGTTGGGTCAAAAA
>DASTHJ010000331.1:0-3797 GCA_035718265.1 Steroidobacteraceae bacterium
AAGGCGGAAGCCGTTCGGATTGACTTTATGACCCATGCTTTAGTTCTCTGTTCCGACGCGGCGGCCTTAATGGCCGTCCGAGACCTTGATCGTGATGTGGCTGGTCGGCTTGACGATGCGATCGGCGCGGCCCTTGGCACGTGGCATGATGCGCTTCAGGACCGGACCCTGATCGATGTAGATCTCCTTGACGCGCAGCTCGTCGACGTCGGCGCCGTGATTGTTCTCGGCGTTGGCGATCGCGGACTCCAGCACCTTGAACAGGATGCGGGCCGGCTTGCGCGTGGAGTACTTGAGGATGTTGCGCGCCTCGCCGACGGGCTTGCCGCGGACCAGGTCAGCGATGGCCCGCGCCTTCTTCGGCGACAGACGGACGAACTTGAGGATGGCTTGCGTCTGCATGGCACTCACTTCTTGGTGCTCTTGTCGGCGTGACCCTTGAAGGTCCGCGTCGGCGAGAACTCACCGAGCTTGTGGCCAACCATGTTGTCGGTAATGAACACGGGCAGATGCTGCTTGCCGTTGTGCACCTGGACCGTCAGGCCGACGAAATCCGGAGTGATCATCGAACGGCGCGACCAGGTCTTGATCGGCTTCTTCACGCGCTGGCCCGCCATCGCCTCGACTTTCTTGGCGAGATGGTGGTCGACGAACGGGCCCTTCTTGACGGAACGAGGCATGACAGTCCCTGCTTACTTCTTCGAATGGCGGCTGCGCACGATGAACTGCTGCGTGCGCTTGTTGTTGCGGGTCTTGAGGCCCTTGGTCTGCTGGCCCCACGGCGTCACCGGGTGCGGATTACCCTGGCCGCTGCGGCCTTCACCGCCGCCGTGCGGATGGTCGACCGGGTTCATCACCACACCACGCACCGTCGGGCGAATGCCCTTGTGGCGCTTGGCGCCGGCCTTGCCGTACTGGCGCAGGTTGTGTTCGTTGTTGCCGACTTCGCCGACGACCGCGCGGCAGCCCGCGAGCACCTTGCGCATTTCGCCGGAACGCAGGCGGATCGTCGCGTATTCGCCGTCGCGCGCGACCAGCTGCACCGCGGCGCCCGCCGAGCGGGCGATCTGCGCACCCTTGCCCGGACGCATCTCGACGCAGTGAACCGTCGAACCGATCGGGATGTTGCGCAGCGGCAGCGCGTTGCCCGGCTTGATCGGCGCATCGCTGCCCGACTGCAGCGTGTCGCCGGCCTTCACGCCGCGCGGCGCGATGATGTAGCGGCGCTCGCCGTCGGCATAGCACAGCAGTGCGATATGCGCGCTGCGGTTCGGATCGTATTCGACGCGCTCGACCTTGGCGGTGACGCCGTCCTTGTTGCGCTTGAAATCGATCAGGCGGTAGTGCTGCTTCTCGCCGCCGCCCTTGTGGCGCGTCGTGATGTGGCCGTTGTTGTTGCGGCCGCCGGTGCTCTTCTGCTTTTCGAGCAGCGGCGCGTACGGTTCGCCCTTCCACAGATCCGGCGTGACCACCTTGACCTGGTGGCGCGTACCGGCGGAAGTCGGCTTGAGTTGGACCAATGGCATCGTCGTGTCCTCGTTATGCGCCGGCGCCGCTCAGGAAATCGATTTCCTGGCCTTTCGCGAGCGTGACGTACGCTTTCTTCCAGTCCGAGCGCTTGCCCGAGAACCGGCCGAAGCGCTTGTTCTTGCCCTTGACCATGATCGTGCGGACCCCGTCAACCTTGACGTTGAAGAGCTTCTCGACGGCTTCCTTGATCTCCGGCTTCTCGGCGTCGCGGGCGACCTTGAAGACCGCCTGGTTCGCCTTCTCGGCGACGCGCGTGCTCTTCTCGGAAACGACCGGGGCGATGATCACCTGGTGCAGACGATCGACGTTCATTGCAGCCACGCCTCCAGCTTCTTGACCGCGTCCGCCGTCATCAGCACCTTTTCGTGGCGCAGCAGCGAGACCGGATTGAGGGCTTCGACATCGCAGACCGCGACATGCGGAATGTTGCGCGCCGAAAGGAACAGGTTCTGGTCGAGCTCGCCGGTGACGATCAGGATGTCGTCCGAACCGAGCTGCTTGAGCTGGGCGACGAGATCCTTGGTCTTGGCGGCCGCCACAGCGAGCGACTCGACGATCACGAGATGATTCTGGCGGGCCAGCTCGGCGACGATCGAGCGGATCGCGCCGCGGTACATCTTGCGGTTGACCTTCTGCGAGTGATCGCGCGGCGTCGCCGCGAACGTCGTGCCGCCGCCGCGCCACAGCGGCGAGCGGATGCTGCCGGCGCGCGCGCGGCCGGTGCCCTTCTGTTTCCACGGCTTCTTGCCGCCGCCGCGCACTTCGCCCTTGGCGAGCTGCGCCTTGGTGCCGGCGCGGCCGGCCGCCATGTAGGCGCTGACCACCTGGTGGATCAGCGGCTCGTTGTACTCGGCGCCGAAGACGACGTCGGAAACGTTCAGTTTGTTGGTGCTGTTATGTACTTGAATATCCATGGCCGTTTTTCCCCAGTGAACTTATGCCTTCACCGTGGGGCGCACGATGACATCGCCATTCGTGGCACCCGGCACCGCGCCCTTCACCAGCAGAAGGTTGCGATCCACATCAATCCGGACCAAGTCCAGGTTCAGCGCGGTGACGCGGTCTGAACCCATATGTCCGGCCATCTTCTTGCCTTTGAACACACGGCCCGGCGCCTGGCGCTGACCGATGGAGCCCGGGGCGCGATGCGACAGCGAGTTGCCGTGGGTGGCGCGGCCGCCACCGAAATTCCAGCGCTTCTGCACGCCGGCGAAACCCTTGCCCTTCGAGACGCCGGTGACGTCCACGGCCTTGATGCCGTCGAACTGGTCGACCTTGATCTCGGAGCCGGTCGCCAGGTCCGCGCCCTCGCCATCGGCGAGACGGATTTCCCAGAGACCGCGACCGGCGGCGACGCCGGCCTTCTTGTAATGCCCGGTCAGCGCCTTGTTGACGCGGCCCGGCTTCTGCTCGCCCACCGCAACCTGCACGGCGCGGTAGCCATCGGTTTCCACCGTCTTCACCTGCGCGACGCGGTTCGGCGTGCACTCGATGACAGTCACCGGAATCGACACGCCATCTTCGGTGAAGATGCGCGTCATGCCTGCCTTGCGGCCTACGATTGCAATCGTCATGTCCGTTATCTCCTTAGCTCAGCGAGATCTGGACTTCGACGCCGGCGGGCAGGTCGAGTTTGGACAGTGCGTCGACGGTCTTTTCCGTCGGATCGACGATCTGCATGAGCCGCTTGTGCGTGCGGATTTCGTACTGGTCACGCGCGTCCTTGTCGACGTGCGGCGAAGCGAGAACGGTGTAGCGTTCCTTGCGCGTGGGCAGAGGGATCGGCCCGCGCACGACGGCACCGGTGCGCTTCGCGGTCTCGACGATTTCCTTCGCCGATCGGTCGATCAGGCGATGGTCAAAAGCCTTGAGCCGGATGCGAATAGATTGGCTGGTCGCGGCCATGCTGTGGTTTCCGGTTTAAAGAGCGAGGAACAAAAGGGGCGCGAATTTTATTCGCGCCCCCGCAATTTGTAAAGCCGTGATTGGTGACTTGTGATTCGTGATTGGCGAAAGCCGTTACCAATCACATTTCACCAATCACCCATCACGATTCTTACGCCAGGATCTTGGTGACGACGCCGGCGCCGACGGTGCGGCCGCCCTCGCGGATCGCGAAGCGAACACCGTCTTCCATCGCGATCGGGCTGATCAGCTCCACCGTCATCTGCACGTTGTCGCCCGGCATCACCATTTCCTGGTTGAACTGGATCGAGCCGGTCACGTCCGTCGTGCGGAAGTAGAACTGCGGACGATAACCCTTGAAG
>DASTHJ010000332.1:0-4121 GCA_035718265.1 Steroidobacteraceae bacterium
TGGTCGTCACCAATGGCGGCGGCGAGCGCGGCCAGGCGGCCGTGATCGCGCTCGATCAGCTGCTCCGCGCGCGGATTGCCGCCACGCCCTGACGCCGGTCGCCACTCGCCTCAGAGCGCAGCCTTCGCAAGCAGGCTTTCGGGATACACCGGCTGGTCGATGAAATCCCCGCGCAGGATGCGCAGCGCGATGATCTCCTGGTGGATCTCGGCCGAGGTGCGGATCCCGAGTCGACGCAGCAGCGGCAGCGGCGGACACCAGCCCTGCAGGGAGTGTTGCAAAAGGAATGCGGACACCGCCACGGGCAGAACCAGGAAGCGCCGGTCGACCGTGAGACTCAAGGTCAGACCGATGAGCGCGATCGCCGCGGCGTTCGCTTCCAGCGTGCGCTCGATGTCCCACTCGCGCTCGAGCTCCTGGATGCGCGCCGTGAGCGTCCGATCGCTGGCGCCGAAATACATGCTGACGTCGTGCAGCGTACGCGCCTGGATGCGTTGATTGTCGGAAGGCCGTGTGTGCAGCGGCACGCGCTGGTCGGTGCCGGGCAGCAGGTCGTGCAGGATTTCGTCCATGCGGGCGATTGTGTCCCGCGGCTCCTGCGATGCACTGTCGGCAGTCCGCCGGGCAGGCTGTAGGCAGTCTCCGGAGCTACAGCGGGCCCGAGGCGTCGGGCAGGCTGAAGTAGAACGTGGCGCCCTGGTCCTGCGCGCCGTCCACCCACACCTTGCCGCCGTGGCGCTCGACGATCCGCCGCACGATGGAAAGCCCCACGCCCGTGCCTTCGAACTGGTCCGCGGAGTGCAGGCGCTGGAACACGCCGAACAGCTTGTTCATGTATTTCATGTTGAAGCCGACACCGTTGTCCTTGACGAAGCACACCAGCGTCGAGCCGTCCATGCGGTAGCCGATCTCGATGCGCGCGTGCTCGCGCTCGCGCGTGAACTTGATGGCGTTGGAGATCAGGTTGACGAACACCTGCTGCATGAGCCCCTGGTCCACCTGCCATGTGGGGAAGTCGGCGATCACGAATTCGATGTCGCGGCCGGCGCGCTCGGCCGCCATGGAATCGACCACGCGCTGCGCGAGCTCGCCGAAGCGCACCGGCTGGCGGTGCAGCGCCTGGCGATTGAGCTGCGACAGGCGCAGCAGGTCGGTGATCAGCCGGTCCATGTGCGCCGCGCCGGCATTGACGTTCTGCAGCAGGCGCCGGCCTTCCTCGTTGAGCGTGCCGACGTGCTCGGAGAGCAGCGCCTGCGTGAACGTCGACACCGCGCGCAACGGCGCGCGCAGGTCGTGCGAGACCGAGTACGAGAACGCTTCGAGCTCGCGATTGGCGATCTTCAGCTCCTCGGTGCGCTCGCGCACGTTCTCCTCGAGCCGCTTCTTCTCGATGCGCAGCTGCCGGACCGCGAGCGCGCGCTCCAGCACGGGCAGGGCGGTCGCCAGCTTGATCGGCTTCTGGATGTAATCGAGCGCGCCGGCCTTCATGGCCGCCACGGCGGTCTCGAGCGCGCCGTGCCCGGTCATGATGACCGCGACGATGGTCGGATCGACGAGCTGCGCGGATTTCATGAGGTCGATGCCGTTGGTGCCCGGCATCTGCAGGTCGGCCAGCAACAGGTCGAAATTGCGCTCGCGCATGGCGGCGAGCGCGTCCGACGCCGAGGTGTAACCATAAGTCTGGTAACCCTCGTATTCGAGCGTGTCGCAGAGCGCGCGCATCGAGGCAGGCTCGTCATCGACGATCAGCAGGCTCAGCTTGCGGGCGGACTCTACGGCGGTGCTGGTATTCATGATCCGCGGCGTAGTTTCGCGCTGCTACCTGCAAGGGCCAAATGCCTAGGTGGGACTCTCAATTCCTTGCGTCAGAAAACTCCGACGCGCCTCCGCTGGAAAAATCCAAGCCCGTCAGCGAGCTACTGGCTACTCTCTGTCGCGTATGCGGAGTGCATCACAGGGTAAAACCCGGTGGTGGAATAATTTTCGCGTCTGTGCGGCGGCCGGGGGACAGGCACCGCCTCCGGAGCGAAACGATCGGCGCACTGGCTGCAGTAGGGAGCTGGCAGTCGCCGATGCGGGGACGTCGAACAAATGCAACAGGTCAGAGTTTTACTCGTCGAAGACGTGCCGACCGAAGCGGAGATCGCGGTCAGGCAGCTCGAAGCCGGTGGATTCTCATGCACATGGAAGCGCGTGGATTCGGAAGCCGTCCTTCGTCATGCGCTGCTGGAAGACCGGCATGACCTGATCCTTTCGGACTTCACCTTGCCCGGCTTCGACGGGCTCTCGGCGCTCGAAGTCGCGCAGGAGCTCGCGCCGGACATCCCGTTCATCTTCCTCTCCGGGACCATCGGCGAGGAACGCGCCATCGATGCCCTGCAGCGCGGTGCCTACGACTACGTGCTCAAGACCAACATGGCGCGGCTCGCGCCCGCGGTGCGCCGCGCGCTCAACGAGGCCGCCATCCGCCGCGCGCGCCAGGGGCTCGAGCAGCAGCTGCGCGACATCGTGCTCACCTCGCAGGACTGGATCTGGGAGCACGACCGCGACGGCAAGTTCACGTTCAGCAGCGATTCGGTGCGCAGCATCCTGGGTTACGCGCCCGAGGAAGTGATCGGCACCAATGCCTCGCAATACGTGCATCCGGAGGACCTGGCGGCGCTCGACTTCGCGATGCACACGCTGGGGCCCAACCAGCGCACCGCCACCAACCTGCAGGCCCGCTGGCGCCACCGCAACGGCGCCTACCGCTGGCTGGAGCGGAACATGCTCGCACTGGTGGGCGAAGACGGCCGGGTGACGGGATTCCGCGGCAGCGAGCGCGATTTCACCGAGCGCCGCCGGCAGGAGAAGCACATCAGCCGCCTCACGCGCGTGCTCAAGATGCTCTCGGGCGTGAACGGCGCCATGGTGCGCATTCGCCAGCGCCGCGAGATCCTGGTCGAGGCCTGCCGGCTCGCCACCTCGGTAGGCGGCTACGCGAGCGCCATGGTCGCGCTGATCGAGCCCGGCACGCGCACGGCGCGGCCCACCGCCTGGTCGGGCAGCGTCGACCAGCAGACCGCCGCGCAGCTCACGTTCACGATCGCCGAGTCGGCCAATGATGACACCAGCGTGATCGGCCGCGTGCTGCGCACCGGCAGCTCGCTGGTGTGCAACGACCTGCAGTCGCTCGGCATGCCGCTCGCGGCACGCGCATCGCTGATGGATTCCGGCTTCCGCAGCGTCGTGGCGTTTCCCTTGCTGGTCGATCGCACGCCGGTGGGCGCGCTGCTGCTGACCTCGTACGACACGGGCGCCGTCGGTGACGAGGAGCTGCGCATGCTGCGCGAGCTCGTCGCGAACCTGTCGTTCGCACTGCAGTACCTGCACAAGGAAGACGAGATCCGCTTCCTGTCGTACTACGATCCGCTGACCGGGCTCGCCAAGCGCGGCCTGTTCTGCGAGCGCCTGGTGCGCATGCTGGAGCCGCGCATCGGCCGGCGCGGCACGCCGGCGGTCGCCGTGCTCGACATCGAACACCTGTCCACCATCAACGATTCGTTCGGACGTCATGCCGGCGACCTGTTGCTGCAGCAGGTTTCCGACCGCCTGAAGCGGCATTCCGACTCCACCGAGATGCTCGCGCACTTCGGTGGCGGCACTTTCGGCGTCATCATGGAAGCCGACGGCGACGAGGACGAAGCCGTGCACTGGATGCAGGCGCAGGTCATCGAGGTGTTCCGCGCGCCGTTCCGCGTCGACGGGCGCGACATCCCGGTCGACGTGAAGTGCGGCTTCGCGCGCTACCCGGACAACGGCAACGACGCCAATGCGCTGGTGCAGAACGCCGAGGCGGCGCTGCGCACCGCGAAGACCACCGGCGAGAAATACCTGCCGCACCGGCTCGAGTGGTCCTCGGCGGTGGTGTCGCGCATGACCATGGAGCACCGGCTGCGCGGCGCGGTGGAGCGCCAGGAATTCGAGCTGCACTACCAGCCCAAGGTGGACGTGCGCTGCGGCTTCGCGCGATATCCGGACAATGGCAACGACGCCAATGCGCTGGTGCAGAACGCGGAGGCGGCGCTGCGCTCGGCCAAGAGCACGGGCGAGAAATACCTGCCGCATCGTCTCGAGCTGTC
>DASTHJ010000333.1:0-9703 GCA_035718265.1 Steroidobacteraceae bacterium
CGTTTTCCGAGCGTATGCGCCATCGTGATGACCGATTCGACCAGCGCACCCGCGGAATCGTTCTGTGGGACTTCATCCAGGAAGCTGCGGTCCAGCTTGACGGTATGCACGGGATAGCGGCGCAGGTAGTTCAGCGAGGAATAACCCGTACCGAAATCGTCGAGCGCCAGCCGCACGCCCATGTTGGCGATCGCGGACAGCGGTTCCTCGACTTCGCTGTCGGCGAGCACCGATTCGACCAGCTCCAGCTCGAGGCTGGCCGGCGAGATGCCATGCTGGTGCAACGCCTTCTGCACCAGCGCGACGAAGCCTTGGTCCTTGAGCTGCTGCACCGAGACGTTGACCGAGAAGCTGCGCGGCGCAATTCCCGCGCGCATCCATTCCGAGTACTGCGCACAGGCCGAATCCAGCACGAAACCGCCGATGTCGGTGATCAGCCCGGAATGCTCCGCCGCCGGGATGAATTCCCCGGGCAGCTTGATGCCGTCGTAGCGCGTCTGCCAGCGCAGCAGCGCCTCGACGCCGCACAGCCGTCCGTCCGGCAGCGCGAACTGCGGCTGGTAGAACAGCGCGAACTCGCGCCGCCGCAGCGCGCGGTGCAGTCCGCTGTCGGTGAAACTGGCGCGCCGCTGCGTCATCTCGCGCTCGAAGAAAATCGCGCGGCCACGACCCTGTGCCTTGGCGCGGTACATCGCCAGGTCGGCCTGGCGGATGACCTCCTCGAGATCGGTGCCGTCGTCCGGGAACAGCGTGACGCCGACGCTGGCGCGCATCTGGTAGTCGCGCCCGCCGAGGTTCGCCGGCAAGGCCAGCGAGCGGATCACGCGGTCGGCGATCTGCCGCGCGGTCTCGCCGTCGCCGACGTTGCGCAGCAACACCGTGAACTCGTCACCGCCGAGGCGGGCCACCGTGTCGCCTTCCTTGGTGCAGGCCTTGAGGCGGTGCGCCACGACGCTCAGCAGCTGGTCGCCGGCGGAGTGCCCGAGCGTGTCGTTGACGCGCTTGAAGTGATCGAGGTCGACGTACATCAGCGCGCCGCGCGTCAGTCCCGAGGCCGCCGCCGCCAGCTCCTGCGCGAGCCGGTCGCGGAACAGCGCGCGGTTCGGCAGTTGCGTCAGTGGATCGTAGTGCGCCTGGCGATACAGGCGCTCGTCGCGCGCGCTGTTCGAGAGAGCCGCGCGCAACCGCTCGGCGAATGCCGCGCCGTAGTCGGCGACCGCCGGGTCGCGCGCCGGCTCGCCGTGATACCCGACGACGAGCAAGGCGGACAGGCGCTCGTCGTCGAGCACCGGCCACAGCCAGAAGAACTCGGCGCCGCAGTCGCGCATCGAGGCAAGGAACGAGTGACGCGTCTCTTCGAGGCGCGCGATGGTCATGCCTTCGTGCGACTCGCGCACCGTGGCGAGCATCGCGGCATCGAAGGTCACGCGTTGCACCGGCAGCTCGTCGGCGCCGAGCGCCGCCGTGAACAGGCGCCCGTGCAGGTGCGCGGTCGGGTCGATCAGGATCACGCCGACGCATTGCGAGCGGGTCAGCTCGCGGAACTTCGGCAGCACGATGTCGAGCGCGCGATCGATCTCGCTGGCCGCGAGCAGCGCACGGTCCACCTCGCCCAGCACCTCGAAGGCGCGCCAGTCGCGCTGCAGGGACAGCGCCGTCAGGTTGAATTCGCGTGCGAGCGGCGCGAATTCGCCGACCGGCGGCCCCGGCAGGCTCTCGAAGCGCCGATCGCGCAGCCGCGCGAGTCCGCGGTGCAGCGCACGCAATGCCGGGAGGTAGCGCTCGACGATCAGCGCGGCGGCGGCGAACGATACGACCAGAAGCAGCGCGAGCAATCCGAGCCCGGCCGGCACCAGTTCCGTGAACGTCGCGCCAAAATTGGCTTCCGGCGCGAACGCCACGACGGTGGCGCCGTTGACCGAACCCTGCGGCGTGGCCGGCGCGTAGGTCATCGCGCCACGCCATTCGCGTCCCGAGGCGTACCAGGACAGCAGCGTCGTGCCCGCGGGCGCATCGATGGCGTGCATGGCGCGTTGCGCGAACAAGTCGATCAGCTCTTCGGGAACCGGGCTGCTGCTGAAGCGCGCCACGCCGGTGGCGTCGAGCACCACCAGGTAGCGTCCGTCGAGGCCGCGCGCGAAATCGCCGGGCACGGCATGCTGGTTGAAGATCAGCGTCGAGGCCTTGTCGCGCGACAGCGCGATGAGCTCCTGGTTCTGCAATGCCGCGCGGCGCTCTTCCGCCTCGAACCAGCGCGTCAGCAGCCCCAGGCCGACGGGGATGAGCATCGCCGCGGCAATGATCAACCATAACCGGCGCGTGAAAGCACTACGCAAGACCGAGTTGTACGGGTTGCCGCTCATCCGGATACCACTGCTGCGTTGCCTCCCTGCAACGGGGGAAACACATCCCTGAAGACGTCCGGACTTTACGGAATGAAGCCGCCGGCAAATGCGCGCCGCGTCACGGTTGTGGCGGCCCCGGACCCCGTTTCGACTCAGGCGGGCGTGTTTTTGGCAGGTGTCGCCGGCGGCATCACGTTCGGACGCAGCTCCGCGAGCTGGCGGATCGCCGCGTACGTGTAGCGGTAGACGCCACGCCCGCCGCGACGTGCGGCGCCTAACATGCCGCGCGCGACGGTCTCGGCCGCGATGGCGCGATATCCCTCGCGCGACCCGACGAGCAGGGGATTGACCAGCGGCGCGAACAGCTGGGCCAGCATCTCGAGCGGCCGCGATTCGCGGCGCGAGCCCAGCAACAGACCGGGCTGGAAGATGTCGAGCGAGGCAAACCCCAGACCGATGAGCTCCTGCTCCATCTCGCCCTTGGTGCGCAGGTAGAACTTGCCGGACGCCGGGTTCGCGCCGACGGAGGAAACCACGACGAAGCGCGTGGCGCCCGCGGCGCGCGCCGCGTGCGCGAACTGCAGCACCGCATCCACGTCGGCCTCGCGGAAAGCTTCCTGCGATCCCGCCGCCTTGAGGGTCGTGCCGATGCAGCAGAATGCATCGTTGGCCGTGAGTCCCTTGAGCTGCTCGCTCATGCGCGCGTACACGACGATGCGGTTGGCGAGCTTGGGATGCTCGCGGCCGAACGGCCGCCGCGTGAGCGCGAAGACGCGGGCGTAATCGGGGGCTTCGAGAAGAGCCTGGAGGAGGTGTCCGCCGACCAGGCCGGTGGCGCCGGCGAGCAGCGCGATTCTTGGCGTGGAACTCACGGGTGCAAGCTTAGCAAGATTCGTCCGGCGGCTGCGCCGGGGGCAGGCCCGATGCCCGGCCCGCATCGGCGTGCAAACAAGCATTGTGAGGCCATCGGATAGTTGGTCGAATGGACGACAAATCCGGCTCGTCACCCGATCGGGTGATGCGGCCGGAGCATGCGTGAATATGCTTCGCCCGGGGAATGGAGTCCCTTCACAAATACAGCAAGGAGAAAGACGCATGCAGGTCACCAGTACACGCCAATCAGGACACGGGCGCGCACCGCGGCCTTTCGTCGTGGTCATGTTGTTGTCCGTGTTCGCAGGCTTCGCGACGGCCGCCCAGGCAGCCGATTTCGACGCGAAGGCGCAACTGCCGAGGATGGGCACCGCGACACAGGCGAGAGCGCAGGCACAGAGCTTCGCGTCCAGGTATGGAGAAGTCCGGCGGAGTGATCCGGCACTCCTGGTCACGAACGCTTCGCTGGCGCGCCAGCAATTCGACATGGTGTGGCAGTTGCAGCGCGCGATCGACGAAGGACGGCCGCTCGACGAATTTGCATCCCTCGGAATCGTGGATCAGGGCAACGGCGCCTACCGGATCGACATGGGGAAGTATCCCGAGTGGAACGACCTCTACGAAACCATCGTCTTCATGTTGACGCAGGCCGACCTGGACGCTTCGGCGCAGGCGCTCATCGACCGTGGTTTTCGGCCCGAAGACGTCGCGACGGTCAAGGCGTATGTGGCGAGCCATGACGCCGCCGCCGCGTCACGCGCGGCCGCCCTGCCGATTGCGCTTGGCTTCGCGCGCACGGTGAAGAAATACGACAAGCTCAGGATCCCGGTGCCGGATTCCCTGGTGCTCTCCTATTTCTACCAGCGCGAGCGGGCGACCACCGAGTCCAAGCGCGCGTGGGCTTCAGCATTGCTCGGTGAACTCGACGCACAGCGACGACGCGTGCTGATCTCGACATTCTTCGAAATGGAAACTACCGGCCTCTGGGCGCCCACCAACACCAGGGAAGCAATCGATCAGATGCTCGAGAAAGTTCGCCAGCCCAACTTCGAAGAAATGGCCCGCCAGGAAGCCAAGGGAGTCACGCCATGAACCATCGCAATCAAGTGTCGGTGGGCGCGCTCGCGCTCGTCGCAATGCTGTTGTCGGGCGGCATGCAGCCTGCGCATGCGATCACCACCAAGGCGATCCTGCAATCGATCTATCAAAACGGGATGACCGCGGCGGTCAACGTCGGCCACACGAACTACGCCACGTCGAACATGAACCGGCTGACGGCGGGTGGTTCGTTCGTTGCGAGTTGTCCGAGCACCTACACCGGAACGATCAGCAGGCAGCGAACGCGGACGGCCGAAAGCTACATCGGCGGAACCGAGCTCTACGTGACGATTCCGGAATGGCTTCCGGCGACGCTCAACATGCCCGGATTCGAGAACGTGCCTCCCGGAACGACACTGAACTGCAGTTATGAGTGGACCGTGAACGCCGAGGAGTCGACTTTTACGATTGGCTTCGGCGGCATCGGAATGACGATCGGCGGCGGAAAGGTGTCCGATAGCGGAGCCGTTTCATTCGTGATGCGCAAGGCCGGCGAGGACGGCGAGCGCGACGACACCGGCTGCATACACTGACCTGGATTGTCCAGTCTCTTCAGCAACCAAGGAAGGTCATCATGAAGATTTTCAAATGCCTCTTGCAGGCGGGGGTGCTGCTGTGCGTGATGAACATTGCGCACGCGAAGACTTCCTGCAGTCCCATCGTCATCGACCTCGGCAACAACGGCATTCACCTCGGTGACAAGGGCGTCGGTGTGTATTTCGACATCAACGCCGATGGCGTGCGCGAACACATCCAGTGGGTGCGACGCGGCGGCGACGAGGGCTTTCTGGCACTCGATCGCAGCGGCAACGGCCTCGTCGACGATGGCGCGGAGCTGTTCGGCGTCGGAACGCCGCTGATCCTCGAAGGTCGCAATGCGCCGAACGGCTTCGTCGGGCTCGCGCAGTACGATCAACCCCAGCTCGGCGGCAACGACGACGGCTGGATCACCGACGCCGATGCCATCTGGCCGCAACTGCGGATCTGGGTGGATCTCGATGCCGACGGAGTCGCCACCTACCAGGAGATGCGCACGCTCAGGAGTTATGGCATCACGGCGCTCGAGACCATTCCGAAGCGGCGCCGCTACTTCGACGATGCCGGCAACATGATTCCGCTCTGGGCGTGGGCCATGCAGCACGGCAAACCGGGCAGGACCATCATGGTGGACGTGTTCTTCAGCATGCTGCCGAAGTAGTCAGGGACACAGGCGACGCACCAGGGCCACGCGGGTCTCCACGTCGAGCTTGCGGAACACCTGGCGCACCTGGGTCTTCACGGTATTGACGGAGACGCCGCGCAGACGCGCAATCTGCGCGAGCGTCCGTCCGTGGCAGAGGTGCTCGGCCACTTCGCGCTCGGAGCGGGTCAACGCCGACGTGCCGGCGCCATCGTGGATCACGCAGGTGATCGAGCAGGCGTCGTCGGCGTGAGCGTCCTTGGCGACGAGGTGGAACGCCATGCCGCCCTCACGCGGCTCGATGCTCACCGTTCGAAAGTCCCCGAGCGCGCGAATGATCAACGGCAAGGCCTCGGGCGGACGGGACAGCCGGCGACGCGCCGCGCGCGCGACGCGGCGCAATTCACGCAGGATCTCGGCAAGCTGGGGCGCGGGCATGGCGCGTACTTGCCATGAACGGCGACACGCTCACACCCTTGAAAGTCACCAAAACGCGCAGAAATGCGCGGCCCGGTCCTCAGCCCGTGAGGCGCTTGACCCAGGTGACGTACTTGTCCATCCAGCCATGCAGGAACTTGCGGGTTTCGGCACTGGCGATGTTCCCGGCCTCGTCGAAGAAGCCGTCGTTCACCTGCAGGTAGACCTCGGGCTGTCCGAGGGTCGGCATGTCCAGGTATCCAAGGATGGTTCGCAAATGGGACTGCGCCACGGCGGTCCCGATGGCGCCGATGGATGCGCCGACGATGCCGGCCGGCTTTCCGGCCCACGCACTTTGCCCGTAGGGCCGCGATGCGTGGTCGATGGCGTTCTTCAGCACGCCTGGCACCGAGCGGTTGTATTCCGCCGTCACGAATATCACGGCGTCCACGGCCCGCAGCTCGCTCTTGAGGCGCTGGACTTCGGGCGCCTGGCTGCGATCGTCGTCCTGGTTGTACAGCGGCAGGTCGCCGATCTTCAGTTCCTTGAAGGTAAAGTCGGGCGGCCCCAGCCGGATCAGTGCGTTGGCGAGCTTGCGGTTGTGCGAGTCCTGGCGAAGGCTGCCGACGAGGTAACCGATCTGCTTGGGCATTCGAGGCTCCTTGTCCGCTCATGATCCGGAATTCACGTCCGGGTTCTGTAGGAAGGCAGGGCGAGCGTGTGCAGCAGTATCTTTCGGTGAATCCGCGATGCACAAAACCCATGGAAAAGCGGTAGGCTGACGGCCATGGTAATGCCTTCGTCGCGCTGGCTGGGCAACAGCATCCTGGCCCTTGCCCTCGTGCTCCCGGCGGCGCCCGCCGCCGCCGTGACCGACGCGGATCGGGTCGCGGTCTACAAGGAATTCCGCGCGCAGTTCGACGCCCGCCAGTACGAGGCCGCAAAGCCGCTGGCCGAGAAGCTGGTGCAGCTCACCGAGGAGCAATACGGCCCCGAGGAACTGGTCCTCACGAACCCGCTGACCAACCTCGCCACGGTCGACTACAAGCTCGGCGACTTCAAGGCGGCGATCGAGAACTACCAGCGCTCGCTGCGCATCCTGCAGGCCAAGTCGACGCTCGCCGACAAGAAGAAGATCCGCCCGCTGCACGGGCTCGGGGTCAGCTTCATGGGCGCCAACGATCCGGAGTCGGCGGTCGTGGCCCTGAAGCGCGCCGCCGACCTGTCGCGCAACACCGATGGCCTGTTCAACATCAACCAGATCGAATTCATCGACTCGTTGATCGATGCCTACTGGGCGACCGGCCGCTATCCGGAAGCGGAGAAGGAAGCGTTGTACGCCTTGCGGGTCGAGGAAGCCGCCTATGGCCGCACTTCGATCAAGCTGCTGGACCGCCTCGACAAGCTGGCGCGCTACTACGAGGCGGACCGCCGCTATACCACCGAGCGCAACGTGTACGAACGCGCGTTGGCCATACTGCGCAAGGGCGCGCGCGAGAACGACCTGCGGCGGGTCGGGCCGTTGCGCGGAATTGCACGCGCCTACCGGCTCGAGACCTTCTATGGCGTGGAGGGCGCCGACAACGGCAGCTCGTTCAATTCCGGCAACAATGGTTCGCCGGTCTTCTCGGAAGGCAGCTACCAGCGCCGGGGCGAAAGCTCGCTGACCTCGGCGCTCGAGGTCATCGACGCCAACACGCCGGTGGACGTGAAGCTGCGCGGTATCGTGCTGGCGGATCTCGCCGACTGGTACCTCATCACCAATTCACAGCGTCGCGCGTTCGAGACCTATGCCGAAGCCTGGAAGGCGCTGGCACAGGCGAACGGCACGCAGTACCTGGAATCGCCGCGCCTGCTGGCCTACCGCCCGTCCGTGAGTTCGATCGATCGCTCGCAGCTCGATCCCGCCGAGGCGGTAGTCAGGGCCGTGGAGATGCGCCTGACCGTCGATCGCGATGGCCGGGTCGGCGAGGCCACCTCGTCCACGACCGACGTTCCCGAGAACGTCGTGCGCAATGCCATCAGCGCCGCGAAGCGCGCGCGCTTCGCGCCGCGCATCGAGAACGGCACGCCGGTGCCGACCGAGAACGTGGTGTACGTCGAGCGGGTATTGATCAGGGCGCCGTCGCCGTCCGATTCACCGGATACGGCGCCGTCATCTGGGACGGAGACGGAGCAGGCTCCGCAGGCGAATCCGCCGGAGCCTGCTCCGGCGCCGGATCAGCCGGCGGTGGAGCCGAAGGAGACGTAGTCGCGACCACGGGCGTGTCGTTGATCGGCACGGCCTCGATCTCCACGTCCGCGGCGGCCGCCTCGGCTTCCGGCGAACCTGCCGCCGGCGGCGCCTTGTGCTCCAGCGCGTGCGAGGCCAGCAGAGGCTTCGCGACTTCCAGCCCCTGGAACTGCGTCAGGAATTTCGCGGCCGCATCGCGCATCGCGGCGTAGGCGGCGATCGCCAGTTCTTCCTCGCCGTTGCCGATCTTCGGCGCGGGCCCGCTGCCGTAGCCTGTCAGCGTCAGGTTGTCGACCGGCTGTCCGTCCGGGGCGAAGATGCCGATGTTGTAGCGGATGGTCACGGCGCAGTAGACGCCGCCGGTTTCCTTCGCGTTGGCGAACGAGAACTGCTCGATGCGCGGTTCGAAGATCGCCATGAGCCCTGGCTCGAGGCGCGCGGCGTCGATGCTGTCGAAGATCTTTGCTTCCTTGAACTCCGCCTTGAAGATCTCCTCGACCAGGTGCTTGTGCGAGGGACCGAGCTCCGCCTCGTAGTCGACGTTCGCGCGGGATTCCTTGTGCGAGTAATTGGCCGCTTCGGGCGTCACGACCACGCCGACCTTGGCGGGCGTCGGCACGATCAGCGCCGTCGGAAGATCGCCCTCTGGGCGCACCGCGACCTTGGCGCAGCCGCCGAGCAGCAGCGCCAGCGCGACCAGAGCGAACGGGAATGACGACGAGTGTCTCATGCGCGCCTAACCACCGATGCATCGCGGCTGGCCGAGCACGTCGATCTTGACCGCGCATCCGCCTCCCACCGTCAGGCCGACGAAGGTGCCCTCGTTGTCGTCGCACATGGCACGCATTAGAGCAGCAAACCGCGAATTGATAAACGGCGGAGAATTCGGTCCGTCCGGCATGCCGATGGCGTGGATGCGGATGCGGTGGCGGCCGTGGCGGTCGACGGGGTTGTATTTACGCACCGCCGCCAGCGCCGCCTCGATCGATCCACCGGTGAAATCGTCGCCGATGACATACACACTGATCTTCTTGTCGGCGGCCCACCAGCCCTGCACGGCCGCGCCGATGCCTTCCACGGGGCTCGAGTTGCTGTAGGCCTTCCAGTTGACCATGGCCGACATGATCTTGGCGCGCTGCGCCGGCGTGTCCTGCAGCCACTGGCCCCGGGTGCTCGGGAACATCGGCTTGCCCTCGTCGTCGAGGACCTGCAGGCCCTTGACCTTCGGGTAGATGTCGAGGATCTCCTTCATGACGTTCTGGGCGTTTTCCCAGTTGTCGGCCTGCATGCTGCCGGAGGTGTCGATCACGAAGATGATCCACTCGCTGTCCACGGGGATGCCACCCACGGCCGGCACCGTGTCGATCCGCTTGGGCGCGTTCTTCAGCAGCCGCGCCATCTCGGCGGTCAGAGTCTGGTGCACGGCGACCAGCTCCTGCTCGACCTTGTTGGTGACCGCGGCCTCGCCTTCACTGGCCCGGAACTCGCCGCGGATCTTCGACAGGTCGCCCGCCAGGATCGAGGCCTTGAGCTGCTCGGCGTCCTTCTCCTTCATGC
>DASTHJ010000334.1:0-3989 GCA_035718265.1 Steroidobacteraceae bacterium
GCGCGCGCCGTCGATTCGCCGACCTGCGGGATGCCGAGCGCGAACAGCAGCCGCGGCAGCGTGGTCTGCTTGCTGCGCTCGATGGCCCTGAAGAGGCTGGCGGCATTCTTCTCGCCGAAGCGACGTTCGATCGGCTTGCCCTCCTCGGGCCTGGTGGCGACGAATTTCAGCGCGCCCAGCTCCGCTTCGGTCAGCGAATACAGGTCCGCCGGCGTGCCGAGCCGCCCGTCGCGCACCAGCTGCTCGACCAGGCGCTCTCCCAGGCCCTCGATGTCCATGGCGCGGCGTCCGGCGAAGTGCAGGATCCACTCGGCGCGCTGCGCGCGGCACTTGAGCACCCCGCCGGTGCACTTGTAGACCGCCTGGTCCTCGAGCCGCGTCACCGGCGATCCGCACACCGGGCAGGTCGCGGGCATCACGATGTCGCGCGCGTCCGCCGGCCGGCGCTCCGGTAGATAGCGCACCACTTCCGGAATCACGTCGCCGGCGCGCCGCACGACCACGGTGTCGCCGATCTTGAAACCCTTGCGCGCCACCTCGTCCATGTTGTGCAGCGTGGCGTTGCTCACGGTGACGCCGCCGACGAACACCGGCTTGAGCCTGGCGGCCGGCGTCAGCGCGCCGGTGCGGCCGACGTTGAAGATCACGTCCTCGAGCACCGTCAGCTCTTCGTCCGCGGGATACTTGTGCGCCAGCGCCCAGCGCGGCGCGCGCGACACGAAGCCGAGCTTCTCCTGATCGGCGCGCCGGTCCACCTTGTAGACCACGCCGTCGATCTGGTAATCGAGCTTCGCGCGGCGCTCGCCGATGTCGCGGTAATACTCGAGGCAGCCCTCGACGCCGCGCACCCTCCTGCCTTCCGAGCCGGTACGCAATCCGAGCGCATTGAGCCATGGCGCCAGTTCGCTGTGCCGCTCTGGTATCACACCACCCTCCACCTGGCCGAGCTCGTAGAAGTACAGGTCGAGCGGGCGGCGCGCGGTGACGCGTGGATCGAGCTGGCGCAGGCTTCCCGAGGCGGCATTGCGCGGATTCACGTAGGTCTTGTCGCCGCGCTCGGCCGCCTCGCGATTCATGCGCTCGAAGCCCTTGTACGGCAGGAACACTTCACCGCGAATCTCGAGCAGGGCCGGCGGCGTACCGCGCAGGCGGCGCGGCACCGAGCGGATGGTCGCCACGTTCGCGGTCACGTCTTCGCCGGTGACGCCGTCACCACGGGTGGCCGCGCGCGTGTAGATCCCCTCGCGATACAGCACCGAGATCGCCAGCCCGTCGAGCTTGGGCGTGGCCGAGTAGTCGATCGGTCCGTCGCTGCCGAGCCGCTCGCGCACGCGGCGATCGAAATCGCGCAGGTCCTCTTCCGTGAAGCCGTTGTTCAGCGACAGCATCGGGATGGTGTGGCGCACCTGCGCGAATTCCGGCGCGGCCGCGCCCGAGACCCGCTGGGTCGGCGAATCGGCGGTCACCAGTTCCGGATGCGCGGCCTCGATGGACTTCAGCTCGTTCATGAGCCGGTCGTACTCGGCGTCCGGGATCGCCGGCTCGTTGAGCACGTAGTAGCGGTAGTCGTGCGCGTGGATCAGCTCGCGCAGCTCCGCGGCGCGGCGCGCCTCGTCGGCCATCCGTTTCAATCCTCGCCGGCGGCCCGCGCCTGCATGGGGGCCTGGATCGACTCCCGCAGCCGCGCGATGCGCGCCGCGGTCAGCTCCTCGCCGTGCTGGTCGTGGATCGCGCCTTCGAGCCGCTCGGCCAGAGCGCGTGCCGCGCCCACCAGCGTGTCGAACGCGTCGCGCTCGGACATCGGGCCAGGCAACACCGCGAACAGGCTCAGCCCCGAGAAGCGTTGCGAGTCCATGATCGAAGGATCGAAGGTGCCGGGCTGCGCCAATGCCGCCGCACTGATGACCACGCGGCCGGCGTCGTCCGGCAGGTGGAAGATGTCGAGTGGTCCATGCCAGAAGCCGGCGCTCGCGAATGCCTGCCGCAGCGCGCGCCCGGCGAAGCGCGGCTCGCCGCGCGGCACGACTCGCAGGCTGACGATGCGACGCTCCGCCTCTTTCGGCCATGCGATCACCAGCTGCGGGCCGCGCACCGGCTGCTCCTCGTAGACGCGCACCTGGCCGACTTCGTCGTCCTGGCCGATGTACGGCTCGGCGCGCGCCGGGGGCGCCGGCGCCGGTGCGACCGGCTCGCGCGGCGCATCGCGCAGCGTGTCGGTGGCAACTTCGTCGGCAATGGCAATGCCGAGCGCGCGACGCGTGCCGGATGCCGACGTGCTGTCGAGTTCGATGACCGGCAGCTTCTCGGCGACCGCGATCCGCGGCTCGCGCACCACGTGGATCTCCGGCAGCGCGTTGCGCGACGCGGACGCCGCCTGCTCCGCGGCCGCATCGTCGTCGCGCGTCGCGACCGTGGCCGGCTGGCGGCTGCGCCGCGCGCGCCACCACTCGAAGACCGCGATGCCGGCGATGAACAGCAGGCCCGCGATCAACAGGATGACGCGCAGTTGGCTCACGCGACCGGGCTCACGCGGTGGCCATGCGCACCGCCTCGTCGACGTCCACGGCCACGAGACGCGAGCACCCCGGCTCGGTCATGGTGACGCCCAGCAGCTGCGAGGCCAGCTCCATGGTGGCCTTGTTGTGCGTGATGAAGATGAACTGCACGCGCTCGGACATCTGCTTGACGATGTCGCAGAAGCGGCCGACGTTGTGCTCGTCGAGCGGCGCGTCCACCTCGTCGAGCAGGCAGAACGGCGCGGGATTCAGGTCGAAGATCGAGAACACCAGCGCCACCGCGGTGAGCGCCTTCTCGCCGCCCGAGAGCTGGTGGATGCTGCTGTTGCGCTTGCCCGGCGGGCGCGCCATGACGGCGACGCCGGCCGCGAGCGGATCCTCGCCGACCAGCTCGAGATAGGCGTGGCCGCCGCCGAACAGCTTCGGGAACTTGTCCTGCAGCCCGGCATTGATGCGGTTGAAGGTGTCCTCGAAACGCGTGCGCGTCTCCTTGTCGATCTTGCGCATCGCCTCTTCGAGCGTGTTGAGCGCCGCGGACACGTCGGCGAACTGCCGGTCGAGGTATTCCTTGCGCTCGCTGGATTCCTTGAGCTCGTCGATGGCGGCCAGGTTCACCTGGCCCAGCTTCTCCAGATCCACGCGCGTCGCATTCAGCGACTCTTCCCAGGTGGCGACCGCCGCGTCGGGGGCGAGTCCCGCGAGGATCTCCGCCAGCTCGAAGCGCGTGGCGGCGAACTGTTCCGCCAGGCCCTCGCGCCGCACGCGCGATTCCTGCGCGGCCATGCGCGCCTGTTCGACGCCGGCGCGTGACTCGTTGACGCGCTGCTCGGCATCCATGCGTTTCTCGTCGAGCTCGCGCAACGCGGCGTCCGCTTCTTCGAGCGCGCGGCGCTCGGTGCCGAGCTCGTTCTCGACGTCGATGCGCCGCGCCAGGAAATCCTTGAGACGCGATTCCAGCTCGACGATGGGCTGGTCGCCGTTGGCGAGCGCCGCTTCCAGCTCGGCGCTGCGCACCTGGGTCTGGGCGCGCTGGTCGGCCATGCGCTTCAGTCCCACGCTCACCGAGGCCTCGCTCGAACGGCGCGACTCGATGCGGATCAGCAGGTCGCGGCTGGCGATCTGCGCCGCCTGCCAGCGGGCGCGCGCCGACTGCACGGCCTCGCGGCGTTCCTCGCGCTCGTTCTCGAGCGCCACGCGCCGCGAATCGAGTGCGTCGAGCGCGACCAGGCCGCGCTCCAGCTCGGCGCGGGCGCGCGCCAGCGCGTCCTGCGCCAGGCCCGCCTCGCGCGTGACCTCGGCGGCCTCTTCTTCCAGGCGCTCGCGGCGCACGGTCGATTCCTGCGCACGCGCCCGCTCGCCTTCGAGCTGGCCCAGCAGGTCGGCGTGCTCGCGGTGCGCGCCCTGGATGCGGCCCTGCGCGGCGTCGCGCTCGCGCTCGGCCGCGGCCAGCGACTCGCGGCACGCGGCGAGCGC
>DASTHJ010000335.1:0-2374 GCA_035718265.1 Steroidobacteraceae bacterium
GCTGCGGAACACGTCGCGGACCTCGGCGATGCCGATGATCTCCTCGCGGATCTCCTTGCCGAGCACGTTCGACGCGACCTGCTTCACCTGGTCGATGACGTCGTAGATGATCGAGAAGTAGCGCAGGTCGAGGCCGTTGGCTTCGATCAGCTTGCGCGCGGAGGCATCGGCGCGGACGTTGAAGCCGATGATCGTGGCCTTGGCGGTCGCCGCGGCGTTGGCGTCGGACTCGGTGATGCCGCCCACGCCGGAGACGATGACGTTGATGCGGATCTGGTCGTTCGACAGGCCGACCAACGCTTCGCGCAGCGCCTGCACCGAACCCTGCACGTCGGCCTTGACCACGAGGTTCAGCGACTGCTGCGCGGCGCCCTCGCCCATCTGCGCCATGATGTCTTCCATGCGGTTGCCCGCCTTGGCGACCAGGCGCGATTCGCGGCGCTTGGCGTCGCGCTGCTGCGCCACGTCCTTGGCCAGGCGCTCGTCGGCGACCACGACGAAATCGTCGCCGGCATCGGGCACGCCCGACAGGCCGAGTACCTGCACCGGGATCGACGGACCGGCTTCCTCCACCTGCTTGCCGTTCTCGTCGAACAGCGCGCGCACGCGGCCGTACTGGATGCCGCAGACGAGGTAGTCGCCGCGGCGCAGCGTGCCCTGCTGCACCAGCACGGTCGCGACCGGGCCGCGGCCCTTGTCGAGCGCGGATTCGATCACCACGCCGGTGGCACGGCCTTCGACGACCGCCTTCAGTTCCAGCACTTCGGCCTGCAGGTTGATCGCGTCGAGCAGGTTGTCGATGCCCTGCCCGGTCTTGGCGGACAGTTCGACCATCTGCGTGTCGCCACCGAAGTCCTCGGCCACGACGTCGTGCGCGAGCAGTTCGTTCTTGACCCGCGACGGATCGGCGTCGGATTTGTCGATCTTGTTGATCGCGACGATCAGCGGCACGCCGGCCGCCTTCGCGTGCTGCACGGCTTCGACCGTCTGCGGCATCACGCCGTCGTCGGCCGCGACCACCAGCACCACGATGTCGGTGAGCCTGGCGCCGCGCGCGCGCATCTGGGTGAACGCGGCGTGGCCCGGGGTGTCGAGGAAGCTGATCGTGCCCTTCGGGGTTTCGACGTGGTAGGCGCCGATGTGCTGGGTGATGCCGCCGGCCTCGCCCGAGGCGACCTTGGTGCGACGGATGTAATCGAGCAGCGAAGTCTTGCCGTGGTCGACGTGACCCATGATGGTGACCACCGGCGGACGCGCATCGGCTTCGCCCTGCACTTCACCGGCCAGCGCCAGCAGCTCGCTCTCGGCATCGTCCGCGACCGCGGCGACGGCCTTGTGCCCGAGTTCCTCGGTCACCAGCACCGCGGTGTCGTGGTCGATGCTCTGGGTGATGGTGGCCATCACGCCCATCTTGAACAGCGCCTTGACCACGTCGCCGCCCTTGAGCGCGAGCTTCTGCGCGAGATCGGCGACGGTGATCGTTTCGCCGATCGCCACTTCGCGCACGACCGGCGCGGTCGGGCGGGTGAAGCCGGTGCCGGTGCGGCTCTGGTCCACCTGGCGGCGCGCCCTGGGCTTGCCGCGCGCGCTGCTGGTGCGGCGCGCGCGCTCGGCCGCGGACAGGTGCAACTGCCCGGCGAAGCGTGCGGTGTTGTCGTCGTCCTCGACGCTGGCGACCATCGCGTGCGAGCCGCGGTTGCCCTTGTGCTTGGGGCCGAGGCGGTCGTCGCTGCGCGGCGCGGCCGGTTTCGGATGGCCATGCCCGTGCGTGTGGTGGCCGGCGGCCTTGCGCGCACCGCCCTCCTCGTCGCCCCCGGCGGCCGCGGCGGCGAGCTCGGCTTCGGCGCGCAGGCGCGCGGCCTCTTCCTCGGCGCGGCGGCGCTGCTCGGCGGCGTCCTCGGCGCGCTTGCGGTCGAGTTCGGCGAGGCGCTGCTGCTCGCTGAGGTTGCGTTGCCGCGATTCCTCGAGCTTGCGCAGGATCTCCGCGTGCTCGTCGTCCACCGGGCCCTGCGGCCCCGAGGCGGCGGATTCCGCGGCCGTCGGCGGCTTGACCACGATGCGCTTGCGCACGACCACGTCCACGGTCTGCCGGTTCTTGCCGCCGCCGACGGTCAGCTCCTGCTTGCGGCTGCGGCTGAGCGTGATCTTGCGCGGCGCGGCGGTTTCCTCGGCGGCGCTTTCCGCCTTGCCGTGCGAACGCTTGAGGAAGCCGAGCAGTTTCAGCTTCTCGGCGCTGGTCACGACCTGGTCCGGACCGCTGAACGACATGCCGGCCTCGGCCAGCTGTTCCAGCAGTTTGTCGACCGGCGTGTTGACCAGTTCGGCGAGCTTGCGAATCGTGGTTTGCTGCGACATTCGGTTTCCGTTTCCTGTG
>DASTHJ010000336.1:0-8494 GCA_035718265.1 Steroidobacteraceae bacterium
CCGCGATGATGCGCGCCAGGTCCTCGGTGTTGATGGTGATCGACTGCCGCGCGATGTGGCCCACCTGCACGGTGCGCAGGTTGCCGTTGGCGCTTTCGACCTGCTCGAAGTTCGGCTCGACGGCCTCGTTGGACTCGGTGAGCATCGCCGGCTGGAAGCCGCCCCTGGCCAGGAACTGGTCGAGCGCCGGCTTCTCCTTGCGCAGCTTGCCCAACGCCTCGGCGATGGTGGCGCCCTGCACCTGCAGGCCCACGGTCCATTCGGCGCGATCGGCCTTGATGGGCTTCTCGGCGAGGCCCTTCACGGAGATGGTGTCGCGACCGCCGCCCACCTGCTTGACCTGGAAGCCGAGTACCGCGGCCGCGATGATGAGTGCGACGGAAAAGACGACGGTACGCAGCATGGACGCGATCCGGTGGTTAGGGGACGGGCTTCATCCTGCCTGCCGCGCGCAGGATGATCAAGAGCAGCGACGCGGCCACGCACAGCCACGCGAAGCTGTCGCCGATGCGGGTGTACACCGTGCCGCCACTTTTCAGCCCGAGGTCTGCCACGATCGCCACGGGGTGCGCGGGCGAAGTCTCGCGCTCCGCGATCACGCGGCCGTAGCGATCGAACGCGCTCAGGTATCCGCCGGCCGCCGCGCGCGCGATGGCGAAGCCGTCTTCGACGCCGCGCACCAGCGCCATGCGCGAGTGCATGCGCGCGTCGGCCACGAAGTCCCAGGCGGGCACCAGCAGCAGCTCGACACCGCGCCGGCCGTAGTCACGGATCATGCGCGGGAAATCCAGGTCCTTGCAGATCGCGACGCCGCGCGTGCCGTCGACGAACGAGCCGGCGCCCGACGTGTAGCCCTGCTCGATACCCGGAATGAAGCGGCGCTTGAGGTAGCGCCGCACGGGTTGACCTGGCGCCAGTACCTGCGCGGAATTGACGCGCTTGCCGTCGGGCAGCACTTCGTCGAAGCCGGCGATGACGGTCGCGGGCGCCACGTCCGCCGCCGCCTGCGCGATCTGCTCCCCGGCGGCCGTGGCCGTCCGCCCGCCGCCGAGCTGCTTCTCCGGCAGCACGATGTAGTCGGCGTGCGCGGCACCCGCGGCGCGCACCAGTCCGGCGAAGTCACGCGCCGCCGCAAGATCTGCCGCCTCGCTGGCGTACGCCTTGGCGATGTAGGCATCCAGCCCGATCAGCACGACACGCGCATGGCTTTCGTAATCCTGCGACAGGCGCACGATGCCGAAGCCCAGCGCGCACAGCAGCGGAATGCCGCCGACGAGCAGCGCGCGCCGCATCGCGGCGGGGCGCACGATGGCGAGCGCCAGCGTCATGGGGACCAGCGCGACGAAGAACGTGAGCATGGCGATGCCGCCGATGCTCGCGACCTGCAGCAGCGGCAGCACGTCGACCAGCGCGTGTCCCATCGCGCCGAAGCTGCCGTGCGGTGACACCAGGCCGAACAGCCATTCCGACGTGACCAGCAGCAGCGGATAGCTGAACACCGCGATCGCCGGCGCGGCCAGGCGCGCCACCCAGCGCGTGAGCAGCACGACCACGGCATACGTCGCGGCGCCGATCGCGATCAAGCCCAGCATCGCCGCCAGCGGCGCGTCCTTGCCGTAGACCCACACGACGCCCATCAGGCTGATGGTGCGCGCCAGCGCCGCCGCGACGCCGACCAGCCAGGCACGCGGCGCGCACAGCGCATAGATCAGCAGCGGCACCGGCGCGACCAGCGCCAGCGGACCCCAGGAACCCATGTCGATGGATAGATAGAAGAGGAGTCCGGTCGCCAGTGTCGCGCCGAGCCCGAATCCGATGCTGCCCCGCCAGTTCATGCGCGTGCCTCCGTCTCGTCGGTGCGGAAACTCGCGATGGCGTGCTCGGAGAGCCGCGCCGCCAGGGTCAGGAAGGCGCCGCGCGACATCGCAAAGCGCCCGCTCCGGTGCAGCATCGCGAGCCCGTGCAGCTGCGACCAGAAGAACATCGTGATCTCCAGCGGGTCCACGGACGCCAGCCGCCCGGCCGCCTGTGCCGCGACCACGCGCTCCAGCATCATCGACACCACTGGCGACTTGCCGGCGCGGAAATCCTTCGGGTACCTGCGCTCCACGCCGGTGCGGATCACGAAGCAGGCGTCGAAGCGCGCCGGTTCGTCGAGCGCGAACTGCATGAACAGGCGCGCGGCCTGGCGCAGCCATTCGAGCGGATCGGTGGCGCGGATGGTCTGCACGCGCGCCTGCCAGGCCGCGAACGCGGCGTTGCCCGCCGCCTGCAGCAGCTCGTCCTTGCTGGGAAAGTGGCGGTAGACGGCCATGGGCGTGACGCCGGCGGCGGCGCTCACCGAGCGCAGGCTGAAGGCTGCGACGCCGCCCTTCTCCAGCTCCTCGAGCGCACAGTCCACCAGTCGGTCCCGGGTCCTCATGTATACACTGTATACATCGGCGCACCGCTCGCCGTCAACGCGGTTGTGGCAAACTCGCGCCCCATGCAAATCGACCTGCAGACCGAGAACGTCGCCAAGCTCATCCAGCTCGCCCTCGGTCCGGTGTTCCTGCTCTCGGGCGTGGGCATCACGCTCAGCATGCTGACCCAGCGCCTGGCGCGCATCGTCGACCGCGCGCGCAAGCTGGAGGACGAACGCGACGTCACCGACAGCGACCAGAAGCGCGCCACCATCGACAAGGACCTGAAGGTGATCTTCCGGCGCACGCGTTACATCAACGGTGCGATCGCGCTGTGCATCACCGCGGCGTTGCTCACGGCGCTGGTGGTCACGCTGCTGTTCGCCAGCGAATTCACGCCGATCGCGGTCGGCGCTGTCATCGCCATCATGTTCGTCGCCTCGATGGTCTGTCTGTCGGTGGCCTTCCTGCTGTTCCTGCTCGAAGTGCGCATCGCCATCCGCGCCTTGCGCATCGGCACGCACCGCAACTGATGCGCCGCCGGATCACAGCCTGGCTCATGGCCGGATTCGCGGGCACGACGCTCGCCGCCGGCGAAACCCCGGCCGATCAGCCGCCGACCAGCGCGCAATTGCTGGAAGCCGCGCAGGCCTCCGACTGGCGCCGCCCCGATCCCGGGAACACGCTGTACCTCGATCTGCCCACCGGCCGCGTCATCATCGAGCTCGCGCCGCGCATCGCGCCGGCGCACGTGGCCAACATCAAGGCACTGGCGCGCGCGAAGTTCTTCGACGGCCTGCCGCTGGGACGCGTGCAGGACAATTACGTCACGCAGTGGGGCGACATCGACGAGGTGCGTTCCAACGAGCTCGCGAACCGCAAGCTGCCGGACGAGACCACCCTGCCGTGGAGCGCCGCCCTGCCCATCGTCGAACTACCCGATGTCGACGGATACGCGCCGCGCACCGGCTGGCTGGACGGCTTCCCCGTCGGCATCGAACGCGAGCCCGCGGGCCAGGTGTGGATGACGCACTGCTACGGCAGCGTCGGCGTGGCGCGCGACGACTGGCCGGACACCGGCAGCGGAGCCCAGCTCTACGCGGTCATCGGCCAGGCGCCGCGCCACCTGGACCGCAACATCGTGCTCGTCGGCCGCGTGATCCGCGGCATGGAGCTGCTGTCCTCGCTGCCGCGCGGCAACGCGCCGCTCGGCTTCTACACCGAGGAGGAAAAGGCGCGCCGTACGCGCATCGTCAGCGTCCGGCTCGCGGCCGACCTGCCGGAGTCGCAGCGCACGCCGATCGAGCTGCTGCGCACCGACACGCCGTTGTTCGCGAAATACGTCGAGGCACGCCGCAATCGCCGCGAGCCATGGTTCGTGCGGGCCGCGGGCCACATCGACGTCTGCAACCTGGCCATTCCCAGCCGATAAAACACCGCGACATCCAGTAGAATCCGCGCCCCTATGGGACGCATATTCGAAGTACGCAAGGCCACGATGTTCGCGCGCTGGGACCGCATGGCCAAGCAGTTCGCGCGTATCGCCAAGGACATCAACATGGCCGTCAAGGCCGGTGGTCCGGACCCGAGTTCCAACCCGGCATTGCGCCGCGCCGTGCAGAATGCGCGCCACATCAACATGCCCAAGGACAAGGTCGAGGCGGCCATCAAGCGCGCGCAGGGCAAGGACGCCGCGGCCTACGAGACCATCATCTACGAGGGCTACGCACCGCACGGCGTCGCGGTGATCGTCGAGGCCGCCACCGACAATGCCACGCGCACCGTCGCGCAGGTGCGCACCGTCTTCTCGAAGGCCGGCGGCAATCTCGGCACCGCCGGCAGCGTCGCGTTCCAGTTCCGCAAGATGGGCGTGTTCCGCCTGAACCCCGAGGGCGTCGACCAGGACGATCTCGAGCTGTACCTCATCGATCACGGCCTGGACGAATTCGGCGAGGGCACCGGCGACAAGGGCGAGCCGCAGCTGGTGGCGCGCTGCCTGTTCGCGGAGTTCGGCCACATGCAGGAAGCGCTGGAGAAACGCGGCATCCACCCGGTGAGCGCCACGCACGAATACCTCAGCACCACGCCCATCGAACTGCCCGAAGCGCAGGCCACGGAAGTGCTGCAGATGATCGACGCGCTCGAACAGAACGACGACGTGCAGAACGTCTACCATTCCCTCGTCTAGGCTCGCGGCCCGACCATGGACGCCATCGAAGCACTCACGACCCGCAGCAGCGCCAAGGCGTTCGGCGACATGCCGCCGACGCAGGATCACCTCGACGCCATCCTGCAGGCCGCGGTGCGCGCGCCCGATCACGGGCGGCTGCGGCCGTGGCGCTTCATGCTCATCCAGGGCGAGCAGCGCACCAGGTTCGGCGACATCCTCGCGTCCTCGGCGGTGCGCCGCAATCCCAGGATGTCGGCCGGCGACCTGCAACGCGAGCGCGACAAGGCGCGGCGCGCACCGCTCGTCATCGTGGTGGTCTGCCGCGCCGTCACCGGCACCAAGGTGCCGATCATCGAGCAGATCCTGGCCGCGGGTGCGGCCGCGCAGAACATCCTGATTGGCCTGCACAACTTCGGCTACGCCGCGGCCTGGAAGACCGGCGACGCGGCCTACGACCCGGAAGTGAAGCAGGCGCTGGGCCTGCAGGCCGACGATCACATCGTCGCGTTCATCTACGCCGGTGGCGGCCTGGGCGCGCTGTTCGCTCCCGGCAAGCCGGCCAGCCTGCAGGACGCGATGTTGAAATTCCCGGCCTGATCAGGCGCGCCGGAACCACGCGCGTCCCGGCACGTACACCAGGAACACCGCCGTCAGGTTGATGAGCGGCGTGAGCAGCATGGAAATCAGCCCGACCACGCCGAGCGGCAGATTCACGCCCGCGGGCAGGCGCATGTAACTCCATACCTGCGCGGCGATCGTCAGCAGGCTGAGCGCCGTCACGAAGACCAGCAGCACGCGCGCCCAGTTGCGTCCGCGCCAGAGCTGCACGCACACCAGCGTCACGAACGCCCATCTCGCCAACGTCCAGATGAAGAAGATGGGCCCAACCATGCCCGTCCGGTAGTAGTCGAGCATGCGCAGGGTCGCGCTTGCGCTGTAGAGCAAACCCAGGGCCAACAGCACCACCGCGACGATGACGCTGGCGGGGCGTTTGCCCAAGCCCGGCTTGTAGACATCTTCGACGGCCGCGGAAGGCGGCAGGTAGGGATTGTGCTCGGGAGTCACGCGCAAGCCTTCAGGATTTACCCAGCTCCAGCAATTCAGCCCCCTCCTGCACCTGGTCGCCGGCGGCGCAAAACACCTGCCGGACCACGCCCGGCGCGCGCGCGAACACGGTGTGTTCCATCTTCATGGCTTCCATCACGACCAACGCGGCGCCCGGGGCGACTTGGTCGCCGACTTTCACATGGACGGCAATGATGCGCCCGGGCATGGGCGCAATCAATCCTCCATGCCGATCCGCCGACTCCGTGGCCGGTAGATAGGGGTCGACGATGCGGAAGACATGGTGCACGTGACCCACGAATACGTGGACCGCATCGCCGACCCGGACGGCCTCGGCGGATGCGTGCGCGGGACGCGGCGCGCCGAACCGCAGGCGCACGGCGCGCTCCGCGTCGGCCCGGCGCAAGGTCACCGTGCGCTCTGCGCGACCGCCCAACCGCCAACCCTGCGCGTCCGACCACGGAGAATTTCCCGGCGGCTTCGGCAATGAGTGCCACGCAGCGAATTCCCAGAGGGAGTCCTCCGGCACTTCGGCTACCGGAAAGAGGTGCTGGTGCTCGCGGGGAATGAGCTCGGTGTCGAGCTGCCCTGCCTCGAACGAATGCGCCGTCAGCAGCCGTCCGAGGAATTCGACGTTGGTCTGCACGCCCGCGACGTGAAATTCGTCGAGGGCGGCGCGCATCCGCGCAATCGCCGCGTCCCGATCGGCGCCATGCACGATCAGCTTGGCGATCATCGGATCGTAGTAAGGCGTGATCTCATCGCCCTGTCGCACGCCCGTGTCGATGCGCAAGTCGCGCGACGTCGCGGGCATGTGCAGGTACGCCAGCCTGCCGATCGAGGGCAGGAAATCGCGCGCCGGATCCTCGGCGTAGATGCGCGCCTCGAGGGCGTGGCCGCGCAGTTCGACCTGCTCCTGGCGCCGCGGCAAGGGTTCGCCCGCCGCCACGCGCAATTGCCACTCGACCAGGTCGAGCCCGGTGATCATCTCGGTCACCGGGTGCTCGACCTGCAGTCGGGTGTTCATCTCCATGAAATAGAACGCGCCGTCCGGCGCGGCGATGAATTCCACCGTGCCGGCGCCGGTGTAGTTGACCGCGCGCGCAGCGGCGACCGCCGCCTCGCCCATGCTCCGCCGGCGCTCCGCCGTCATGCCCGGTGCCGGCGCTTCCTCGACCACTTTCTGATGCCGGCGCTGCACTGAACAGTCGCGCTCGAACAGGTGGATGACATTGCCGTGCGCGTCGCCGAATACCTGCACTTCGATGTGTCGCGCGGGCTGCACGTATTTTTCGATCAGCACGCGCTCGTCACCGAAGCTGGCGCGGGCCTCACGCTGGCAGCTCGCGAGCGCCGCGGCGAAATCCTCGGGCGCCTCGACCCGCCGCATGCCCTTGCCACCCCCGCCCGCCACGGCCTTGATGAGCACCGGAAAGCCGACGCGTCGCGCCTCCGCGAGCAGATAGTCCGGCTCCTGGCGGTCGCCATGGTAGCCCGGCGTCAGCGGCACGCCGGCGCGCTCCAGCAACGCCTTGGCCGCGGACTTCGAACCCATGGCGGCGATGGCTTCGGGAGAGGGGCCGACGAAGGTCACGCCGGCACGCGCGCAGGCGGCGGCGAATTCCGCGTTCTCGGACAGGAATCCATAGCCGGGATGGATGGCCTCGCTGCCGGTGCGGCGCGCGGCCTCCAGGATGACCTCGCCGCGCAGGTAGCTGTCCTGCGGCAGTGCGCCACCGATGTGCACCGCCTCGTCGCAGGCTGCGACGTGCGCCGCGCGCGCATCGGCGTCGGAATACACGGCCACGGTGCGGATGCCGAGCCGGCGCGCCGTGCGCGCGATGCGGCAGGCGATCTCGCCGCGGTTGGCGATCAGCAGTTTGGCGAACATCTACTTCTTGGGTGCCCAGTGCGGGCTGCGCTTCTCGAGGAATGCCGCGATGCCCTCGCGTCCTTCCGGCGAGACGCGCGCATCGGCGATGCACTTGGCCGTGGCCGCGAGCAGCACGTCGTCCACGGGCGCTTCGACGACGTCGGCCAGCAGCCGCTTGGTCGCGGCGAGCGCGGCGGGACTCGCGGACAACAGGTGCTGCGCGAGCCGCGCGATGTGCACATCGAGGCTCTCACGCGGCACGAGCTCATGGACGAGCCCAAGCTCGCGTGCCCTGGCGGCATCGAACTTCTCCGCCGTGAGCATGTAGCGCGCGGCCTGGCGTGCGCCCATGGCACGCACCAGGTGCGGCGAGATGGTTGCCGCGACCAGCCCGAGCTTCACCTCGGAGAGCACGAAGCCCACGCCCTCGGCCGCGACCACCAGGTCGCAGGCCGCGGCGAGCCCGACGCCGCCGCCGAACGCATCGCCATGCACGCGCGCGATCACCGGGCGCGAGCAGGCATGCACGGCGTGGAACATGCGCGCGACGCGCAGCGCGTCCGCCTGGTTCTCGGCGTGCCCGAAAGCCGCCATGGAGCGCATCCAGTTGAGGTCGGCACCCGCGCAGAATGCCGGCCCCCGGCCGGCGACGACGACGACGCGGGTGTCGCGCGAGGCCTCGACGTCGGCGAACGCCTGCGCGATCTCCGCGATCAGCGCGTCGTTGAAGGCGTTGCGCACCTCCGGCCGGTTGAGCCACAGCCAGCGCACCGCGCCCTGCTGTTCGATTTCGAGGTGGTGGAAGTCCATCACATGCGGAACACGCCGAAGCGCGTCTCCGGAATCGGCTGGCGCAGACTGAGCGCCAGGCCCAGCGCCAGGCACCGGCGCGTGTCGCGCGGATCGATGACCCCGTCATCCCACAGCCGCGCGGTCGCGTAATACGGATTGCCCTGGGTCTCGTACTGCTCGCGGATCGGCGCC
>DASTHJ010000337.1:0-14949 GCA_035718265.1 Steroidobacteraceae bacterium
TCGCTGTTCGACTTTCTGTGACGCACGTCGCGCGCGGCTGTGAGTTGCCGCGCATTTTGCCACCCGGTTCTCCCTAAAGCCGTCCCCGGCGCCGCCGTTAAAGCTCGTGAGCCGCGCACTGGCGGGAGTAGACCGCAGCGCACCCCGCCGGTTGGCGAAACCGGAACAGTCATCGTAATGAAAGGTTTTACAGGAGCAATCTAATGGCACTTGTCATCAACACCAACGTGATGTCGCTGAATGCCCAGCGCAATCTGTCGACGTCCGGTAGTCAGCTGGCCACCTCGCTGCAGCGCCTGTCCTCGGGTCTGCGCATCAACAGCGCGAAGGACGACGCCGCGGGTCTGGCCATCTCCAGCCGCATGACCACGCAGATCAATGGTCTGACCCAGGCCGTGCGCAATGCCAACGACGGCATCTCGCTGGCGCAGACCACGGAAAGCGCCCTGCAGGAAGTGACCAACAACCTGCAGCGCATCCGCGAGCTCGCCGTGCAGTCGGCCAACGCCACGAACAGCGACAGCGACCGCGAAGCGCTCGATTCCGAAGTGCAGCAGCGCCTGGCGGAAATCAACCGCATCGCCACGCAGACCGCCTTCAACGGCCGCAAGGTGCTGGACGGTTCGTTCGGCAACGCGACCTTCCAGGTCGGCGCGAACGTGGGCGAGACGATCGCGGTCGGCCTCGACACCAGCGTCAAGAATGTCGACATTGGCAACATCCAGACCACGGGTGCCGGTACCGGCGGTAAGCTGGTTGATACGGCGTTCGAAGTCGCCGACGAAGTGGTCGGCGTGACCGCGGTCGCCTCGGTGTGGACGGGCACGGACGCCATCGACGACCAGGCCGACTACAGCTCCACGAACCTGACGTTCAGCGGTACGGACGCGGCAGGCGTTGCCTTCAGCGTCACGATCGACGACGACTATTCGGCCGGCAGCAGCAACGGTGCGGGATTGGGTGACACCTCCAATCAGTCGCTCGTTCAGGACATCCAGGATCAGCTCGATACGGCGGGTGCGGACATCACGGTCAGCATCGACGGTAGCGACCACTTCGTGTTCACGGCCGGTACGGCCGGTGTCGGCGGCGACATCGACGTCACGGGCACCGCCGGCGCGGTCAGCACGGCCAACGTCGATGAAGTCACCGCTGTTGCCGCCAAGACGGGCCTGGTCGTCGGCGCACTCACGATCAAGGTGGGCGACGCGGATGCGGTGACGCTGACCGGCACGTACACGAACGCGCAGGACCTGCTCGACAAGATCACCTCCGCCGGCGGCGTCGGTTCGATCGATTCGTCCGGCAACCTGACCATCTCGGCGGCCGACAAGATCACCCTCACGGGTGCCGGTGCCACCGACATTGGTCTGGCGGCGGGTGACTCGGCGGCTTCGACCAACGGTCTGACCACCACCGACGTGAAGAGCGTGGGCGGTGCGAACGATGCCATCCTGCGTGTCGACGCGGCACTGACCTCGGTCAGCGGACTGCGCAGCACGCTGGGCGCCATCCAGAACCGCTTCGATTCGACGATCAACAGCCTCCAGGCGGTGTCGGAGAATCTCGCGGCCTCGCGCAGCCGTATCCAGGATACGGACTTCGCGGCCGAGACGGCGGCCCTGACCCGCGCCCAGATCCTGCAGCAGGCGGGTACGGCGATGGTGGCGCAGGCCAACACGGTCCCGCAGAACGTGCTGTCGCTCCTGCGCTAACCCGCAGCAGCCACAGTCAAAGGGCAGGGGCGGCGGGATCGCGAGATCCCGCCGCCTTCCCAGGGTGAGGCAACATGGATACCAAAGCCGTAAGTCCAGTATCCAGCGGGCCGGCCGTCGAGCCGGCGGCAAACCCGGGCACTCCCGTGCCGCCCATGCCGCGCGCCGGCGCGGCAGTCTCCCAGGTCGAATTGCGCGAGCGCATGGCGGCTGTCGCACAGCAGCTGCGTGAATATCTGCGCTCCAATGACCGCGACCTCGAATTCCGCGTCGATGCCGACACCCGCGCCATGGTCATCACCGTGCGCGAAGCGGCCTCGGGCGAAGTCATCCGCCAGATCCCCACCGAAGAGGCGCTGCAGATGAGGCGCTACCTGGATGAGTGGTCCGGCACATTTCTGAACGTGACAACCTGACATGCTCTGAGCCATGTCCACCATCAGTTCCACCGGCATCGGTTCCGGCCTCGACATCGACTCACTGGTTTCCAAGCTGGTGGCCGCCGAGCGTTCCGCCGGGCAAACGCGCATCGACAACAAGAAGACCAAGCTGACCGAGCAGTTCTCGGCGATGGCGACCCTGATGGGCGCCATGTCCGCCTTCCAGGCGAGCCTGAACTCGCTGGTCAGCGCCGGCAGTTTCAAATCCCGCAGCGTGACCGTGGGCGACGAAGCGGCGTTCACCGCCAAGGCTTCCGCGTCGGCCGCGCCGGGCTCGTACGACGTGCAGGTCGAACAGCTGGCCAAGGCCGCACAGCTCGGCTCGGGCCCGTTCGCGTCCGCCGGCGACACGGTGGGCACCGGCACGCTCACCATCTCGGTGGGCGAATCCTCGTTCGACGTCGAGGTGGCCGAAGGCGCCAACAGCCTCTCCAACATCCGCGATGCGATCAACAAGTCCGCGGCCAACACCGGCGTGCAGGCCTCGCTGCTCACCGACGTGGAAGGCACGCACCTCGTATTGACGAGCACCAAGACCGGCGCGGACCGCGCGCTGACCGTGACCGCCAGTGGCGGTGACGGTGGACTGGAACAGCTGGTCTACGATCCGGACGGCAGCGGCACCACGAACCTCGAATCGCGCAGCACGGCGCAGGACGCCATCGTGTTCGTGTCAGGCTACGAGATCCACAGCGGCTCGAACACGGTCAGCACCGCCATCGAAGGCGTGACGCTGACGTTGAAGGCGCCCACCGAGGAAGGCAGCACGGTGCTGCTGAGCGTGGATCGCGACGATGCGGCAATCCAGGAAGCGGCCAAGAAATTCGTCGACGCCTACAACTCGCTCGCGGGCACCATCAAGTCCCTTAGCCGGTACGACGTGAGCACCCAGGCCGCGGGCACGCTGCTTGGCGATGCGATGCTGCGAAACATCGAGTCCCAGGTGCGCAACGTGTTGTCCTCGCCGGTGTCCGGCGTGAGCGGCACCTACACGACGCTGGCCAGCCTTGGCATCACCACGCAGGCCGATGGCAAGCTGAAGCTCGACACCACCCGATTCAATGCCGCGCTCGAGGCCAATCCCGGCGCGCTCAGCGACATCTTCACCTCGGAGAAGGGTGTCGCCATCCGGCTCGCCGACCTGATGGCGGCGAAGACGTCCACCACCGGCGAGCTGACGGTCCGCAGCAGCAACATCACCGACTCGCTCGAGGACCTGAAGGACCAGCAGGACGTGCTGAATGCGCGCATGAAGGTCATCGAGCAGCGCTATTACCGGCAGTTCAACGCGCTGGATACTTTGCTGGCGCAGTTGAACACCACGGCCAATTCGCTCGACAGCTGGCTGGCACGCGACAAGCAGGATCGCTGAGCGCGCGGCTCAGGCGCGCGTCGAGAATTTTCGGCCGTAGCCAGGATCTGGATCGCTGCCCGGTCCGTAGGTGCGGGCGGCGCCCCGATCGGCTTGCAGACGGCCGTTGACCAGCGCGCCGTTGCGGTCGTTCTGCTCGCGGCAACGGCGGGTCCGCTCGCGGTATTCGTCCATCGCCGGCAGCAGCAGTCCGGTGGGATCGCACCAGGCGAGCAGGTTGTGCAGACCGGCGGGATCGTCGCCGCGCCCGTGGGCAAGGCACAGTGCGCGACGTGCCTCTTCGATGCGCTGGATCTGGCCGACACACTGCTGGCGCACGGTGGCCGAGTTCTCGAGACCTTCCGCGTCGCGGCTGTGCAGCAGCCCGTGCTCGTGGGTCAGCAGGCCTTCGAGCGTGGCCAGCAGGGCGTTCTCCTCGGCCATGAGCGAGGCGAGCTGTTCGCGGCAGTGCGTGGGATCGTGGGAGGGCATGGCGGGGTCCTGCCGGGATTATTGGCCAGTTGCGCCGGGATGGCGCAGACCGGATTCGCATTTCGACCGGCGCCGCAGGGCGCACGTTCAAGTCCGTCCACGCCGGGCCGTTAACTTCCTTGCTACATGGTGTAGCTGGGAGCATCCCTGATGGCCTTTCCGCCGAACGCGTCCAAACTCGCCGCCTATCGCAGCACGTCTGCGCACGCGGGTGTCGCGGCCGCGGATCCGCATCGCCTGGTGGTGATGCTCATGGACGGCGCGCTCGAGCGCATCGCCGCGGCGCGCGGCCTCATGAGCCACGGCGACGTCGCCGAGAAGGCGCAGCTGCTGCAGCGCGCGGTCGCGATCATCGACGAGCTGCGCAACAGCCTCAATTTCAAGGCAGGCGGCGAGCTCTCGCACAACCTCGACGCGCTCTACGAATACATGTGCATGCGCCTGGTCCAGGCGAATGCCTCCAACAAGCCCGAGTGGCTCGACGAAGTCAGCCGGCTGCTCAACGAGATCCGCTCCGCGTGGCTGGCGCTGCCGGCCCAGGGTCGCGCCCAGGTGGCGCAGCGTCCATGAGCTCGCTGGCACGCGTCAGCCATCGACCGCGGCTCACGGTGGTGCGCGGTTCGCGCGCGCCGGTGGCTGCCGCGGCGGACGCCGACTGGCGGCGCCTGGCGCAGGCCGTCATCGCCTGCACGCACGAGCTCGCGCAGCACCTGGTCGAGCATCGCTGGGGCAGGGTGGACGAAGCCCTGCGCGAACGCCGCGAGCTGCTCGCGGGGCTTGCGCGCACGCCGCTCGACGCCGACGGCCGCAGCTGCCTGAAGTCGCTGAGCGCCGCGGTCGAGGAATCAGAGTCCGCGATCGCGGCGATGCTGGGATCGCGCCGCGCCCACCAATAGTCGTGGTTAGAATGGCCACCATGTTCGATGGCCGCGACACCACCGTCCTGTTCGAGAAGCTGGCCTACGAGGAGCTGCTGCCGGTCCTGTGGCGTCCGCTCAACGAGCCGCCGGGCGAAATGACGGCGCGGCAGTACGCCGAGGCGAACCTGCGCGTGCTGCAGGCCTGCGACGCGCTCGAAGAACACGGCAAGACCGAGAAGCCGGACGACGAATCCCCGCATTCGGCCGACATCATGCGGCTGGACTTCAAGCTGAACCTGCTGCTCGACCTGGTCGGCCAGCTGATCGCCGCCAGCCAGCCGCGCGCGCGTCCCGTGCCGATCCGCTTCAATGCCATGGGTGCGACCTGGCAGGCGGCGGCGGCGCTGGCGATCGGCGCGCACGGCATCCTCGAAATCACGCTCAAGGAGCTGATCGTGCAGCCGTTGCGCCTGCCGGCGGAGATCGTCGCCGGCGCCGCACCCGGCGAAACGCGCGCGCGCTTCCTGGCGCTCGGCGAAACGGTGGCGGATCACATCGAGAAACTGGTGTTTCGCCGCCACCGGCGAAAGATTGCCGGCTCGCGCCAGCAACGCGCGTAGGAAAAAACCTGAGACGCGCGTTTGCGAGGATTTATCACTAGGGGTTTCTCCCTGACAGCGTGCGTCAGGAAATTTTTCGCGCAGGGTTGTTAGGCGCGCGCATCGCCGCGCACAAAAAAGTTGCCTCTCACGTCACGCTTTCGCGCGGCGATTGCGCACAAGATATTCACGAGAGAGGTGAATCGTGCAGACAGTCGAATGCGTTAGTGCGCAGAGCGAGGGAACCGCGCGCAATGCAGAGGATCGGGAATACGGCGCAGGCCCCAGGGATCTCGAGGGCGTCATGCTGCCGACGGGGACGTCGCCGGCGATCGCCGCGGTCAACCGGCTGATCCAGCAGGTCGCGCCCTACGATTCCACGGTACTGATCCTAGGGGAATCCGGAACCGGCAAGGAGATCGCGGCGCGCGCGATCCATGCCGCGAGCCCGCGTCGCATGCGTCCGTTCGTCGCCGTCAACTGCGGCGCCATCCCTGCGGAGCTGCTCGAATCCGAGCTGTTCGGCCACGAGAAGGGCTCGTTCACCGGCGCCATCAGCACCCGCAAGGGCCGTTTCGAGATCGCCGAGGGTGGCACGCTGTTCCTCGACGAGATCGGCGACATGAGCCTGCCGATGCAGGTGAAATTGCTGCGCGTGCTGCAGGAAAGGATCTATGAGCGCGTCGGCAGCAATACGTCCTCGACCTGCGACGTGCGCATCATCGCCGCGACGCATCGCAACCTCGAAGAATCCATCGTCCGCGGCACGTTCCGCGGCGACCTCTTCTATCGCCTGAACGTGTTTCCGATCGAGATGCCGACGCTGGCGGCGCGCATCGCCGACCTGCCGGCGCTGATCGACGCGTTCGTCGCGCAGGCGGCCGGCCGCGGCCGGCCGCGGCTGCGGATGCTGCCGGAAACCCTGGCGGCGCTGTCCGACTACGCGTGGCCGGGCAACATCCGCGAACTGGCGAACCTGATCGAGCGGCTCGCGATCCTGTGTCCCGAGCGGCCGGTGGGCATCGGCGATCTGCCGGCGCGCTATCGTCCGGCCGACTGGACCATGCCGGATCTCGTGCCGACTGGCACGGACGAGATCCCGCAGCTCGTCGCCTCGATTGCGGGCGGCGAGGAGCTCGAGGAAGAGACGGCGTTGCCCGCCTCGGTATGGAACTGCGAACAGGACTCGCCGACGCGGCTGCCGGAAAACGGCGTCGACCTGCGCGCGCACCTGACGCACATCGAACGTTCGCTGATCAGCCAGGCGCTGCAGCGCTCCGGCGGTACCGTGGCGCACGCCGCGCGCCTGCTGTCGCTTCGCCGCACCACGCTGGTCGAGAAGCTGCGCAAGCTCGGCATGGCCGGCGCCTAATGGGGACATTCTCCGTTTCCTAGCAAACGGGGACAGACCTCATCGCGTCGAGGTCCGCATGCCCGGCGGGTGGCGCACATCGTGAATACGCGAAACGACTCATCCGCGCTGTTCCGTCACGACCTGGTCGGCCGGAAAGTTTTCCGGCGAGCGTCCGCGTGCAGTTCCGGCAGGCCTGTCCCCGTTTGCTAGGAAACGAGGAATGTCCCCATTACCCGTCGGAAAGCCGTCACTCGTGTGACGGGCATCACGCGAAACGGCCGGGCACGGCAATTGCAACTGCAACGGTTGGCCGCATCGGCCGGGAGAGTTGAGGTTTCCGATGAGCACCGAATCGTTCAATGAATCGCTGGAGCCCGTCGCCGTCGACGCCTCGTCGCGGCTGATCGTCGATCTCGCGCGACGCGTCGCCGGCACCGACTGCACGGTACTCATCGTCGGCGAGTCCGGCACCGGCAAGGAAGTGCTCGCGCGCCTCATCCACCGCGCCAGTCCGCGCGCCGGCAAACCCTTCATCGCCGTCAACTGCGCCGCCATCCCCGAGAACATGCTCGAGGCCATGCTGTTCGGTTACGAGCGCGGCTCGTTCACCGGTGCGACCAACTCGCACGCCGGCAAGTTCGAGCAGGCGCAGGGTGGCACGCTGCTGCTCGACGAGATCACCGAGATGCCGCTGCAGCTGCAGGCCAAGTTGCTGCGCGTGCTGCAGGAACGCGAAGTCGAGCGCATCGGCGGCAGCGAGGCCAAGCAGCTCGACGTGCGCGTCATCGCCACCACCAATCGCGCATTGCGCGCCGAAGTCGCCGCGGGTCGCTTCCGCGAAGATCTCTATTACCGCCTGAACGTCTTCCCGCTCGCCGTGAGCCCGCTGCGTGACCGCCGCGACGACATCCTGCCGCTGGCGGCGCACCTGCTGCAGGTGCGCGCGCGCCCCGGTGCGCGCATTCCCGCGCTGTCGGCCGACGCCGCGCATCTGCTGCTGACCTACGCCTGGCCCGGCAACGTGCGCGAGCTCGACAACCTGCTGCAGCGCGCGCTGGTGCTGGTCGAAGGCTCGGTCATCGAAGCCGAGCACATCCTGTTCGAGAAGCAGCCCGCCCGCCTCGACGTGGCGCACCAGAACGCCGGCACGCCGGCGCTGCAACAGACCATGCAGCGCGCCGAGCGCGACGTGATCCTCGAGGCGCTGCGCGCCGCCAACGGCAGCCGCCGCGAAGTCGCCGAGAAGCTCGGCATCAGTCCGCGCACGCTGCGCTACAAGCTGGCGCGCATCCGCAGCGCCGGCATCGACGTTCCCGCGGCGTGATGGAGAACCGCCAAGGCTGCGACCTCGCTGAGCGGGTTGCGCTGGCCAGAACGGAGACCACCCGATGAGCAACCTGGAAATCGACCGCGTGCTCGCGCAGATCCGTAGCATGTCGCAGGCCATCAAGGGTCCCGGCGCGGCCGGCGCCGGCGCGCCCGGCGCCAAGGGCGTGGCCGGCGTCGACAACGGCTTCGCGAAGCTGCTCAAGCAGGGCCTGGAGAGCGTGAACTCCACGCAGACCAAGGCCGCCGATCTCGCCAACAAGTTCGAGCGCGGCGTGCCCGGCGTCGAGCTGCCGCAGGTGATGCTCGAGATGCAGAAGGCCAACGTCTCGTTCCGTGCGCTCACCGAGGTGCGCAACAAGTTCGTCGAGGCGTATCGCGAAATCATGAACATGCCGCTGTAGTTGGACCCGGCGCAGTTCGCAGAAGGATTGACAGATGGCTGAAGCCAGCATTTCCGGTCAACGCGTGATCACGGGCCTGAAGCCCCTGATCCTGCTCGTGGGCGTCGCCGCGGCGGTGGCCGCGGGCGTCGGCGTGATGCTGTGGTCGGTGGGCCCCACGTACAGCCTGCTGTACACCAACCTCGGCGGTGAGGACGCTGCCTCGATCACGCAGGCGCTGGACAGCGCGCGCATCCCGTACAAGCTCGAAGACGGCGGCCAGTCGATCTCGGTGCCTGCCGAGCAGCTCGCCGCCGCGCGACTGAAGCTCGCCGCCCAGGGACTGCCCGAAGGCGGCGGCGGCGTCGGCGCCATGACCAAGGACCCGGGCTTCGGGGTCTCCGCGTTCATGGAAAGCGCGCGCTACCAGCACGCGCTCGAGACCGAGCTGGCGCGCACCATCGCCTCGTTGCAGAACGTGCAGGGCGCGCGCGTGCACCTCGCCATGGCGCGGCAGTCCGCGTTCATCAGCGATCGCCGGCCGGGCTCGGCCTCGGTGTTCCTGCAGATCAGGGCCGGCCGCCGGCTCGACGACGAGCAGGTGCAGGCCATCGCCAACCTGGTCGCCTCCAGCGTTCCGGAGATGACCGCCTCGCAGGTCACCGTGGTGGACCAGGCGGGCCGGCTGCTGTCCGCGCCCAACACCGACAGCGACACGGCCATGCGCGACAAGATGTTCGAGTTCGCGCATCGCCTCGAGGAAACCTACGCGCAGCGCATCCAGGAGCTGCTGACGCCGCTCGTGGGTCCCGGCCGCGTGCGCGCCCAGGTGGTCGCACAGGTGGACATGACCACCACCGAGCAGACGCGCGAACAGTACAACCCGCAGGGCCAGGTGGTGCGCAGCGAGTCCACCTCGGAGGAGGCGGCGAAGAACGGCGCAGGCACGACGGGCGGAGTGCCCGGCGCGCTCACCAACCAGCCGCCGCAGCCAGGCGTCGCCCTGCCACCCGGCGCCACGCCGGCGACGGCGCAGTCGGGCGCCAATCCGCCCGGCGCCGCCGGTGCGGCAAACGCCGCGCCCAACAACTCGACCGGCACGCAGGTCACGGGCCCGGACTCGACCTCGCGCCAGACCACGCGCAACTACGAGATCGACCGCACGCTGGCCTATACCCGCAGCCCGGCCGGTACGTTGAAGCGCCTGTCGGTGGCCGTGCTCATCGACAACCTGCGCACCACCAGCGAGGACGGCAAGGTCACCGAGACGCCGCTGCCCAAGGAGGAGCTCGATCGCCTGACCGCGCTGGTGCGCGATGCGGTCGGCTTCGACGCCGAGCGCGGCGACAGCGTCAGCGTCGTGAACTCCTCGTTCCTCGGCACGCCGGCGCCCGAGGAGGGCGAACTCGAGTCCGTGCCGCTGTGGGAGAAGGCCTGGGCGCAGACACTCGCCAAGGTGCTGGCCGGCGTCATCGTGTTGCTGATCATCGTGTTCAGCGTGCTCAAGCCGCTGACCAAGGGATTGATCGCCGCCGCCAAGACCGCGCCGCTGCGCCAGGGCGCGTTGGCGGTCGCCGGTGGCCCGGGCGGCCCGCCGCCGGAAGCGCCGGCGATTGCCTATGAACAGCAGGTCGCGCAGGCGCGCGGCCTGGTGGCCGCGGACCCGAAGCGCGGCGCGCAGGTCGTGAAGCAGTGGGTGTCGAAAGATGAATGAAGCCGGCAAGGGCGCGCGCAATGGCGTCGAGCGCGCGGCCATCCTGCTGCTGACGCTCGGCGAAAGCGAGGCCGCCGAAATCCTCAAGCATCTCGGCGCCAAGGACGTGCAGCGCCTGGGGCGCTCCATGGCCGAGCTCAGCAACGTGTCGCGCGACGAAGTGCGCGCCGTGCTCGGCGACTTCACCAACGCGGTCGAGCAGCAGACCTCGCTTGGCGTGGGCAGCGATGAATTCGTGCGCCGCGTGCTGGTCAACGCGCTCGGCGAGGAGAAGGCGGCGAGCCTCATGGACCGCATCAGCCTCGGCGGTCAACGCAAGGGACTCGACGCGCTCAAGTGGATGGACGCCAAGCAGGTGGCCGAGCTGGTGCGCAGCGAGCACCCGCAGATCATCGCCATCGTGCTCTCGTATCTCGAATCCGAGCAGGCCGCCGAAGTGCTGAGCTGCCTGCCCGAGGCGCTGCGCTCGGACCTGGTGATGCGCGTGGCGATGCTCGACGGCATCCAGCCGACCGCGCTCGCCGAGCTCGACGAGATGATGGAAAAGCAGTTCGCCGCGAGCGGCGGCACCGGCAAGAGCTCCACACTCGGCGGGCTGCGCGTCGCGGCGGAAATGGTCAACCTGCTGGATTCCTCCGTGGGCACCACGGTCATGTCCGAGATCGGCAAGACCGACGAGGGCCTGTCGCAGAAGATCCAGGACCTGATGTTCGTGTTCGACGACCTGCTCGAGATCGACGATCGTGGCATGCAGGAGTTGCTGCGCCAGATCCCGGCCGACAAGCTGCTGATCGCGCTCAAGGGCGCGGACGACAGCTTCAAGGCCAAGGTCTTCAAGAACATGTCGCAGCGCGCCGCCGAAATGCTCAAGGGCGATCTCGAGGCCAAGGGCCCGGTGCGCCTCTCCGACGTGGAAGCCGCGCAGAAGGAAATCCTGCTCGCGGCGCGCAAGCTTGCCGACGAGGGCACCATCCAGCTGGGCGGCAAGGGCGAGCAGTATGTCTGACCCGGACGCCGCACAGCGTCCGGACGCGCAGCGCTGGGACCTGCCTCCGGTCGAAGGCGCGCCCATGCCGCGCGCCGGCGCGAAAGGTGTCAATGTCATGCACCTCACGCTGGTCGAGCGCGAGGCCTGGGAGCACGGTTACAAGGACGGCCACGTCGAAGGCGTGCGCAAGGGCGAGGCGGAGCTCGCCAGGCGCATCGCCGAAGTGGACGTCAAGCTGGCGGCGCTCGATGCCATCATCGGCACGCTGGCGCGGCCGCTCGAGGAGCTGGACGCCGCCGTGGAAAACGAGCTCACGCGGCTGGCGCTCGCCGTGGGCAAACATCTCGCGCGGCGCGAGCTCAGGCTCGATCCCACGCAGATCATCGGCATCATCCGCCACACCGTGAGCCTGCTGCCGCTCGCCTCGCGCAACATCAAGATCCACCTGCACCCCGACGATGCGGCCATCGTGCGCGGCAAGCTCACGCCGGCCTCGGGACAGCAGGAGTGGACGCTGGCCGAGGATCCGTTGATGGCGCGCGGCGGCTGCCGCGTGACCACCGACAGCTCCAGCATCGATGCGCGCTTCGAGTCGAACGTGGCCGCAGCGCTCTCAGGATTGCTGGGTGACGACCGCGCCGAACGGCCCGCCGAACCGCCGGAGCGCGGCGCATGAGCGGTGTCGCCGAATTCCGCGCGCAGCGCACCCGCGGCTGGATCGAGCGCATGCAGCGCCAGGTGGCGCGCGCGCAGCAGCTGCCGTCGCCGCCGGTGGAAGGATCGCTGACGCGCATGGTGGGCCTGGCGCTCGAGGCGTCCGGCTGCCAGGCCGCGGTGGGCGACGTCTGCGACCTGCTGAATGGCGACGGCTCGCGCGTCGAAGCCGAGGTCGTGGGCTTCGCCGGCGACAAACTCTTTCTGATGCCCACGGGCGAAGTGCACGGCCTCGCGCCGGCCGCGCGCGTCGTGCCGCGCCAGCGTGCCGGCAGCGTGCGCGTCGGGCCCGGCCTGCTGGGCCGCGTCATCGACGGCAACGGCGCGCCGCTCGACGGGTTGGGTCCGCTGCAGGCCGACGAGCGCGTCAAGCTGCTGGGGCAGACCATCAATCCGCTCGCGCGCCATCCGATCGACACGCCGCTCGACGTGGGCGTGCGCTCCATCAACGCACTGCTGACGGTCGGACGCGGCCAGCGCATCGGCCTGTTCGCAGGCTCCGGCGTCGGCAAGTCGGTGCTGCTCGGCATGATGGCGCGCTACACCTCGGCCGACGTGATCGTCGTCGGGCTGATCGGCGAGCGCGGCCGCGAAGTGAAGGAATTCGTCGAGCGCATCCTGGGGCCGGAAGGCCGCCGCCGTTCGGTGGTGGTCGCATCGCCGGCCGACAATCCGCCGCTGATCCGCCTGCACGGTGCCTGGCTCGCGACCTCGATCGCCGAGTATTTCCGCGAGCGCGGCCTGTCGGTGCTGCTGATCATGGATTCACTGACGCGCTTCGCGCAGGCGCAGCGCGAGATCGGGCTGGCGATCGGCGAGGCGCCGGCGACCAAGGGCTATCCGCCCTCGGTGTTCGCGCGGCTGCCGGCGCTGGTGGAGCGGGCCGGCAATGGCGCGACGGGGCGTGGCTCGATCACCGCCTTCTACACGGTGCTGACCGAGGGCGACGACCAGCAGGATCCGATCGCCGACTCGGCGCGCGCCATCCTCGACGGCCACGTGGTGCTGTCGCGGCGCATCGCCGAGGCCGGGCAGTACCCGGCGGTCGACATCGAGGCCTCCGTCAGCCGCGTGATGCACGAGATCATCCCGCACGAACATGCCGAGCTGGCGCGGCGCTTCCGCCAGACGCTGTCCATCTACCAGCAGCACCGCGACCTCATCAACATCGGCGCCTACCAGCGCGGCAGCGATGCGCGCATCGATCAGGCCATCGAGCTGTGGCCGGCGATGCAGAAATTCCTGGTGCAGGCCATCGAGCAACGCGTCAGCCACGGCGACGCCGTCAATGCACTGCGCCAGTTGTTCGCCGGTGCGGCCGCGAATCCCAAGGCGGCCACGTGAAGAAGCGTTCCCAGAGACTCGAAGTGGTTCAGCAGGTCGCCGCGCGCAACGAGCGCGAGCACGCCGAGCGCGTCGGCGCCGCGGAGCGCCACCTGGCCGAGATGCGCGACAAGCTCGCGGCGCTCGAGCGCTATCGCGGCGAGTACGAAGCGGGTTTCAAGTCGCGCGCCAATGCCGGCGTGGACGTGATCGGCATGCGCGACTACCAGACCTTCCTCGCGAAACTCGGCGAGGCGCTCACGCAGCAGCGCGAGCTGGTGTCGATGGCGCAGGCGGCGCTCGACACCGAGCGCTCGCAGTGGCGCGAGGCGGCGCAGCGCGCGCACGTGGTCGACACGCTGCAGGAGCGCTGGCAGACCGAGGAGACCCGCGTCGCCAACCGGCGCGACCAGCAGGAAAGCGATGAACTGTCCGCGCAACGCAGCCTCAAGGAACGCAATCGATGATTCCCGTCAGCAAGATGCCGCCCGCGACGCCCGGCACTGCCGCGCCGCTCCCGGCCGGTACGCCGGAGACCCCGGCCTCGCCCTTCGATGTGATCCTGTCGCTGGAATCGCTGGCGGCCACCAACGTGGCACTGGATGCCGGCGCCATCGACGGTGGCGCGCTGGAAGAATTGGGCGAGGCGCTGCGCGATGAGCGCGACGATCGCGAGGCGGACGAGACGGAGGGTGAGGCGGAAGGCCCGCTCGCCTTCCTCGTGCACCTGCTGAACATGGCGAGCGTGCCGTCGCAGCCGCCACCGGGCTCGCACACCGATGCCGCGGCGGACGCGGTCATCGACGACGCATCGGGCGGGCAGGGCGGTCAAAATGCACCGGCCGATGCCGACACGCCGGCCCAGGCCGCGCAGTCGGCGAGGAATCCAGACGCCCGCCAGGTCATGACGGCCGTGCTGGCGGGCGATGCGAATGCCCAGGCGCAGACCGGCGCCACGACGGATGCGACGCAATCGGCGGATGAGTCGACGGCGAGCCTGGCGCGCGCCGTGGAGATGCTCGCGCACGCGCCGCGCCATGCCGCGCCGGTGCGCGACACCATACCGACGCCGACACACAGCCCGCGGTGGGCCGACGACTTCAGCGCGCGCGTGGCCATGATGGTCCGCGGCGGCGAGTCGAGCGCCTCGCTGCAATTGACGCCCGTGGATCTCGGGCCGGTGGAAGTCAACGTCACGGTGCGCGATTCGCAGGCCACCATCCATTTCGGCGCCGCGCAGGCCGACACGCGTGCGCTGCTCGAAGCCAGCATTCCGCGCCTGCGCGAAATGCTGGCGGCACAGGGATTCAACCTCATGGATGCGAGCGTCTCGCAGGGGTTTGCCCGGCAGGCGCGACCCGACGCTCCGCCGCCGCCGCGGCTCGATGCCACGCCCGAGGCCGAGGTGCAGGCGACGACGCGCGTGACCGCCATCGGCCTGCTCGACACCTACGCGTAAATGGGGCAGTCCCCCTTTCATATAAAAGGGGGACAGTCCCTCTTTTCTAGAAAAGGGGGACTGTCCCTCTTTCCCCCGCGCCGCCAAAAAACCGGCGCTGACCGACCCGCTTTCGTGATGCCGCTCACACTCGCGGCCATGGCACGCCCGTTGCACAACCTCCTGCAGTCGAGGCAGTCGACGGTTCACGGGTGCAAGCATGGCGGAAGCGGAGCAGTTAGACGGCGTCGA
>DASTHJ010000338.1:0-2344 GCA_035718265.1 Steroidobacteraceae bacterium
CAGCGCCTGCATGCGCGCCAGCACTTCCTCGAAGTGGTAGGGCTTGGCGACGTAATCGTCCGCGCCCGCCTGCAGGCCTTCGACCTTGTCCTGCCAGCGATCGCGCGCCGTGAGAACCAGGATCGGGAAGGACTTGCCGGCGGCGCGCAGCTTGCGGATCAGGTCCAGCCCGGAAATCTTCGGCAGCCCGAGATCGACCACCGCGATGTCGAGCGGATACTCGTTGCCGGCGAACAGGCCCTCTTCGCCGTCCGCCGCCACGTCCACCGTGAAGCCCTGCTTCACCAGCTGCTCACGCAGGCCTTCACGCAAGGAAGCTTCGTCTTCGACGACCAGTGCACGCACGATTAACGCATCCTCCCGGTGGCCGCGTCGATGCGCAGCGTGATCACGCGCCCGTCTTCGGAGAGCAGCTTGAGCACGTACACCTTGCGGCCGTCTTCATCCTGCACCTCGGTGCGCACCACGCGCGCCCGGTACTGGGCCTCCGCGCGGCGCACCGCCTCGTCCAGCGAAATGCCGTCGCGGCGCGTGTCCTCGATGTAGCGGCTTTCGTGATTCGATCCGCCGGGTGGCACCGGCGCGGGCACGCCGTGCGCAAGCGACAGCGAGCCGAGGCCGAAGGCGACCAGCGCGGCCGGAGCGAGCTGCAGGCGGATCCTCTTCATCACGGGCGCGAGTTTAACGCTTTGTACCTGAAAGGCGACGTGGGCGGACACGAATCGTGCCGCCCACATCAGGCTGGTGAGGAGTTCGAGCATCACTGCGCCGGGGTCACGTCGACCCGCACGCGGATGCGGTCACCCGGGCGATAAGGCAGCTCGGTCACCTGGCGGCGACCGTGATACAGGTACGTGACACGGTAGCCGTCGATGCGCTCCTGGTATTCGTCGTGGTAGCGCGTCTCGCAGCGCTGCACGGAGTACGCCTGCGGCGGCGTGTTGGCACCGTAGCGACGCATGCCCTGCTGATGGCCGATGGCCGCGCCGACGATCGCACCACCGGCGGTGGCCGCGCGGCGGCCGTCACCATGACCGATCTGGTTGCCGATGGCGGCGCCGATCACCGCGCCCAGCAAGGTGCTGCCCGCGACGCGCTGGCCGTGGCCGCCGGCCGAATAGCCGCCGTCGTCATAGCGGGTTTCGTCCCAGCATTCGCGCTGCGGCGTGCTGACGCGCACGCGCGTCGTCAGCGGCTGCACGTCGACGACCTTGGCGTAGTCGTACACGCCGCCGCGGTCGTAGTCGTCGTAGCGCGGGTCGTACCGTTGGTCGTAGTCCTGCGCAAGCGCGGCGCTCATCGTGCACGCAGCCGCCAGGACACCCACGAGAAGCTGCTTTTTCGGGATCGACATATGGCCTCCGTACCGGTCGCTTCGCGACCTTGGGAGGCAATCTACGCAGGAGTCGATGAATCCTCACTGAACGCTGTTTTCACGGCTTTTCCTGCCGTTTCACTTCGTTCCACAGCGCATCCCAGGCGGCGGCGTCCAGCTCGGCGAGCCGCAACGATCGCCGGCGCGCGATCTCCTCCATGGCGCGGAAGCGTCGCTCGAACTTCTGGTTCGCCAGGCGCAGCGCCTCCTCCGCGTCGACGCCGAGATGCCGCGACCAGTTGGCCACGGCGAACAGCAGGTCGCCGAGCTCACCGGCGCGCGCCGCGCCGGAGGAGGTCTCGACCTCGCGCAATTCCTCCTCGATCTTGGCGCGCACGCCCTGCGCATCCGCCCAGTCGAAGCCGACGCGCGCCGCGCGCTTGCCGAGCTTCATGGCGCGCGCCAGCGCGGGCAGCGCCAGCGGCACGTCGGCGAGCTCGCTGGGCGCCTGCGCACTGCGCGCCGCGCGCTCGCGCGCCTTGTGCGCTTCCCAGGCGCGGTTCATCTCCGCGGCCGAGCCCACGGCCGCGTCGCCGAACACGTGCGGATGGCGCTCGGTGAGCTTGCCGGCAATCGCATCGGCGACCCGCGCGAAGTCGAACCAGCCGCGTTCCGCGCCCATCTGCGCGTGGAACACGACCTGGAACAGCAGGTCGCCGAGCTCGGACTGGATTTCCTGCGGCGTGCCGCGCGCGATCGCGTCGGCCACTTCGTAGGCCTCCTCGATGGTGTACGGCGCGATGCTGCCGAAATCCTGCTCGCGGTCCCAGGGACAGCCGCCCTGCGGGTCGCGCAGCCGCTGCATGATCCCGAGCAGGCGCGCGAGCGAGCGCTGCGCCTCCGCGAAGTCGTTCACGGCTGCTCCTCGCGCAGCATGCGCACGAAGGTCAGCAACATGCCGGCGGTCGCCCCCCAGATGTTCTGGCCCTGCCACGGGATGTCGTACAGCAGCAGCTCCTCGTCGCCGAC
>DASTHJ010000339.1:0-13584 GCA_035718265.1 Steroidobacteraceae bacterium
GTGGCGCCGCCCTGCAGGAACAGCACCTTGTAGTTCGCCGGGATGTTCAGCAGCTCGCGCAGGTCGGCTTCGGCCTCCTGGGCGACGGCGATGAACGCCTTGCTGCGATGGGAGACTTCCATGACCGACATGCCGCTCGACTTCCAGTCGGTCAGCTCGGCCTGGGCCTGTTGCAATACTTCGAGGGGCAGCGTGGCAGGGCCCGCCGCGAAATTGAATACGCGCATTTTCTCGTCCTCTGGCCGGACCTTATTGCCCGACCGGTTGTCCCCCGGACGTTATTGCCCGGGGGGCGCGGACTATATCAGGACGTCGGCGGCTCGACAGGGCCACTCGGCGGGGAATCCGCGTTCGTGTCCTGTCCGCCCGGCAGCGAATCCGTGCCGGGACTGTCGCCGTTCTCGTCGTTCAGCGTCTCGATGCGCTCGATTCCGGTCAGACGCTCGCCTTCATCCAGGCGGATGAGGCGCACACCCTGCGTATTGCGGCCCACGATGGAGATCTCGCCCACCGGCGTGCGCACCAGCGTGCCGGTAGAACTGATGAGCATGAGCTCATGCCCAGGATCCACTTGCAAAGCCGCCACCATCTCGCCGTTGCGCTCGGTGGTCTGCAGCGCGATCACACCCTGTCCGCCGCGGCCGTGTGCCGGGAAGTCCTCGAGCGGCGTGAGCTTTCCATAACCGTTCGCGGAGGCGGTCAGGATCAATCCCTCGCCGACCACGATGAGGGAGATCAGCTCCTGGCCGGCGGCGAGCTTGATGCCGCGAACGCCCGTGGCCTCGCGGCCCATGGGCCGGACCTCGTTCTCGTGGAAGCGGATGGATTTGCCACCGCTCGACGACAGGATGATCTCCCGCGTGCCGTCGGTGAGCGCCACGCCCACCAGGCGATCGTCGGTATCGAGGCTGACCGCAATGATGCCGCTGGCGCGCGGACGCGAGAACGCCGACAGCGGCGTCTTCTTGACCGTGCCCTGGCTCGTGGCCATGAACACGAAGTGCCCGTCGTCGAACTGCTTGATGGGCAGCACGGCGTTGATCTTCTCGCCCTCTTCCAGCGGCAGCAGGTTCACCATCGGCTTGCCGCGCGAGCCGCGGCCGGCCTGCGGTAGTTCGAACACGCGCTTCCAGTAGACCTTGCCGCGGTTCGAGAAGCACAGGATGGTGTCGTGCGTGTGAGCGACGAACAGCTTCTCGACGAAGTCCTCGTCCTTGACCGCGGTCGCGGCCTTGCCGCGCCCCCCGCGCCGCTGCACCTGGTACTCGGTGACCGGCTGCGACTTCGCGTAGCCGGCGTGCGACAGCGTGACCACCACGTCCTGCGGCTCGATCAGGTCCTCGGTGGAAAGATCCAGGTGGTCGCGATTGATCTCGGTGCGGCGCGCATCGCCGTACTGGTCGCGCACGGCGATAAGCTCTTCGCGCACCACCTGCGTGAGCCGCTCGGGCCGAGCCAGGATGTCCGAGAGGTCGACGATCTGCGTGAGCAGTTCCTGGTACTCGGCGACGATCTTGTCCTGCTCGAGACCGGTGAGCCGATGCAGGCGCATGTCGAGGATGGCCTGGGCCTGCACGTCGGTGAGCTTGTAATGACGCTGCTCGTCGAGCAGGCCGAAGTCCGCGCCGACGCTCGCCGGCCGCGTGGAGATGGCGCCGGCGCGCGCCAGCATCTCGGGTACCGCGCCCGATTTCCACGCGCGCGCCATGAGCCCCGCCTTGGCTTCCACCGGCGAGGGGGAATTGCGGATCAGCGCGATGACCTCGTCGATGTTGGCCAGCGCCACGGCGAGGCCTTCCAGCACGTGCGCACGGTCGCGCGCCTTGGCGAGGTCGAAGATCGTGCGTCGCGTGACGATCTCGCGACGGTGGCGCACGAACGCCTCGAGCATCTCCTTGAGCGACAGCAGCTTCGGCTGGCCGTCGATCAGCGCGACCATGTTGATGCCGAACACGGTCTCGAGCGGCGTCTGGGCGAACAGGTTGTTCAGCACCACCTCGGCGACTTCGCCGCGCTTGAGCTCGATCACCACGCGCATGCCGTCCTTGTCGGACTCGTCGCGCAGGTCGGCGATGCCGTCGATCTCCTTGTTGCGCGCCAGGTCGGCGATGCGCTCGAGCAGCCGTGCCTTGTTCACCTGGTACGGCAGCTCGGTGACGATGATGGCCTGGCGCCCGGCCTTCTCCAGCTCTTCGAAGTGCGTGCGCGCGCGGATGGAGAGGCGGCCGCGGCCGGTGCGATACGCGGTGGCGATCTCGGTGGCGCCGTTGATGATGCCGGCCGTCGGGAAATCCGGCCCCGGCACGTGCTGCATCAGCTCCGCCAGCGTGACCTCGGGCTTGTCGAGCACCGCGAGGCAGGCATTGACGATCTCGTTGAGGTTGTGCGGCGGGATGTTGGTCGCCATGCCGACGGCGATGCCCGCCGAGCCGTTGACCAGCAGGTTCGGGAAGCGCGCCGGCAGCACCGAGGGCTCGCTCTCCGAGCCGTCGTAGTTCGGCACGAAATCGACGGTCTCCTTCTCGATGTCGGCCAGCAGCTCGCCGGCGATGCGCGACATGCGCACCTCGGTGTAGCGCATGGCCGCGGGGGCGTCGCCGTCCACCGAGCCGAAGTTGCCCTGCCCGTCCACCAGCAGGTAGCGCATGGAGAAGTCCTGCGCCATGCGCACCAGTGCGTCGTACACGGCATTGTCGCCGTGCGGGTGGTACTTGCCGATGACGTCGCCGACCACGCGCGCGGACTTCTTGTAGGCCTTGTTCCAGTCGTTGCCCAGCTCGCGCATGGCGTGCAGGATGCGACGGTGCACGGGTTTGAGGCCGTCGCGCACATCGGGCAGCGCGCGGCCGACGATGACGCTCATGGCGTAGTCGAGATACGACTGGCGCATCTCGTCTTCGAGATTCACGGGAAGGATTTCACGCGCTATTTCGTTCATGTCCGGGGACCGAAAAAAGGTCCGGAATTCTATCACGCGGACCTCGCCGAAAGGCCTGTTTTCACGCGCGTTTCCTGCCTCGCGCGGCTATAATTCGCGCACCCCATGCAAGCCCCGAATCCACCCCATCCGTCGGCCAACAGCGACGCCGCGGAAATCGCCAAATTCGACGCTGCCGCGCATCGCTTCTGGGATGTGGACGGCGAATTCAAACCACTGCACCGGCTCAATCCCGTGCGCGCGAAGTACGTCGAGGAGCGTGCGCCGCTGCGCGGTGCGCGACTGCTCGACGTGGGCTGCGGCGGCGGACTGCTCGCCGAATCCATGGCGCGCGCCGGCGCCGAGGTCACGGCCATCGATCTCGCCTCGGGCATGATCGACACGGCGCGCATGCACGCGCTCGACGCGGGGCTGAAGATCGACTACCGGCTGGAATCCGCCGAGAGCCAGCTGAGCGCGCATGCCGGCAAATTCGACGTGGTCACCTGCATGGAAATGCTGGAACACGTCCCGGATCCCGGCGCGACGCTCGCGGTGCTCGCGAAGCTGGCGCGGCCCGGCGGTCACGTTTTCATCTCGACGATCAACCGCAATCTCAAGTCCTTCGCGCTGGCCATCATCGGCGCGGAATACCTGGCGCGCCTGGTGCCGCGCGGCACGCATGAATACGAGCGGCTGCTGAAGCCTTCGGAGGTCGCACGCTTCGCGCGCGCCGCCGGGCTGGACGTGGCCGACATCGCCGGCCTGAAGTACGACCCGCTGCGCGAGCAGTGCTCACTGACGCGCGACCCGTCCGTGAACTACCTGATGCACCTGACGCGCGGCGCCGCGCCGGATCGCCAGAATGGATGACAAAAGCCGCATTCGCGGCGTGCTGTTCGACCTCGACGGCACCTTGCTCGACACCGCGCAGGACATGATGAATGCCCTGAACCGCCTGCGCGCCGAGGAACGCCTGGCGCCACTGGCCTACGAACAGGTGCGCTGTCAGGTGTCGCACGGCGCCAACGCGCTGGTGAAGCTGTCGTTCGGGGAATTGCCGGCCACCGAGCACGAGATCATGCGCCAGCGGCTGCTGGAGATCTATCGGCGCGAGCTCGCCACGCACACCTGCCTGTTCGAGGGCGGCGACGAGATGCTCGCCGATCTCGAGCGTCGCGGACTGCACTGGGGCATCGTCACCAACAAGCCCGGCTGGCTCACCGATCCGCTGCTGATCGAGGTCGGCTTGCACACGCGCGCCCGCGCGGTGGTGAGCGGCGACACGCTGCCGCATCGCAAGCCGCATCCCCTGCCACTGCTGCACGCGGCCGAGACATTGGGCGTTCCGCCCGCCGCGTGCGTGTACGTCGGCGATGCCGAGCGCGACATGCAGGCCGCGCAGGCGGCGGGCATGTACGCGCTGGTGGCGGGCTATGGCTACCTGGGCGACGACGATCACGCCGAGTCCTGGTTCGCGCACGGCTGGCTCGACACGCCACTCGAGCTGCTGGAATGGCTGGATGCGCCACGCGACAAGCGCGATGGCAGGCTCAACGGCGGCCGGTCGTGAACAGCGCGCTGCTCATCGGCATCGCGGCGTGCGTCGCCGGGTTCATCGGCTACCTGCTCGCCACGTTGCGGGCCGCGCGCCGCGCGGAAGCCCTGCGCGCCGAGCTCGCCGACGCGCGCGCGCGCCTCGCCAGCGAAGAGCAGCAGCGCGCGCGCACCGCCGAGCTGCTGGCACAGAGCGAGGCGCAGGTGCGCGCCGCCATCGAGAGCGCTTCGCGCGTGGCGCTCGACGCCAACAGCGAATCCTTCCTGAAGCTCGCGCGCGAAGTCTTCAGCCGCGACCAGGCCGCCGCGCAGGCCACGCTCAAGGAGCGCGAGCTGGCGATCGCACAGTTGCTCGAACCCATCAAGGAATCCCTGCGCAAGCAGGAAGAGCAGGCGCAGAACATCGTGCGCGAGCACCGCGAATCCGCGGGAAAGATCGCCGGGCAGATCGAAAACCTGGTGAACGTACAGGCGCTGCTGCAGCGGGAGACCCGCAACCTGTCGACCGCGCTGCGCCGCCCGGAGGTGCGCGGCCGCTGGGGCGAGATCACGCTGCGCCGCGTGGTGGAGCTTGCGGGTCTGTCCGAACACTGCGACTTCGAGGAACAGACCCAGGTGCTGACCGGCGAGCGCAGCGTGCTGCGGCCCGACCTGCTGGTCCGGATGCCGGAGTCGCGCACCATCGTCGTGGATGCCAAGACGCCACTGGATGCGTATCTCGAGGCGGTGGAAGCGCAGGACGAGGAAGCGCGCCGCACGGCGCTGCGCCGCCACGCCTCGCAGGTCGAGCAGCGCGTGCGCGAGCTCGGCCAGAAGAGCTACTGGGAGCAGTTCGAGCACAGCCCGGAGTTCGCCGTACTGTTCCTGCCGGGTGATCAGTTCCTGTCGGCGGCGCTCGCCGAGAATTCCGAGCTCATCGAGTCGGCGCTCAGGCAACGCATCATCGTGACCACGCCGTCGACCCTGATGGCGCTGCTCAAGGTGATTGCCTATGGCTGGCGGCAGAATCTCGTGACCGAGAACGCGCGCGAGATCCGCAAGCTCGGCGAGGACCTGCACAAGCGCCTCAACGTGTTCGTCACGCACCTGCAGAAGGTGGCGCGCTCGCTCGGCACTGCCGTGGATTCCTTCAATGCCTCGGTGGGCTCGATGGAACGCAACGTGCTGCCGCAGGCGCGCAAGTTCACCGAGCTGGGCGTGGCCGGCGAGACGTTGCCGTCGGTGGATCCCGTCGAGCAGCTGGTGCGCATCCCGGCGAGCGAGACCAGGCCCGACGAGAATCGCGACGAGACGCCGAATTGACCGACTCCACTTTCGATCCACGCCGGCACGTGCCGCAGGCCGACGAGCTGCGCGGCCGCGCCATCCTGGTCACCGGCGCCGGTGACGGCATCGGCCGTGCCGTCGCGCTGGCGCTGGCGCGGGCCGGCGCACAGGTCATCCTGCTCGGCCGCACGGTCCGCAAGCTGGAAGCCGTACACGCGGAGATCGGCAAGCTCGGCGCACCCGAGGCCAGCATCGTGCCGCTGGATCTCGAGCGCGCACTGGCGCCCGACTACGAGGCCGTGGCCGCGGCCATCGAGCAGCGCTACGGCCGGCTCGACGGCCTGCTGCACAACGCCGCGCTGCTCGGCACGCTGACGCCCATCGAGCAATACGACGTGCCCACCTTCATGCGCGTCATGCACGTCAATGTCACCGCGGAATTCGTGCTCACGCGCCAGCTGCTGCCGCTGCTGCGCGCCTCGCAGGACGCGGCGGTGCTGTTCACCAGCAGCGGCGTGGGCAATCGCGGTCGCGCCTACTGGGGCGCGTATTCGATTTCCAAGTTCGCGGTCGAAGGCATGGCGCAGGTGCTCGCGCAGGAGCTCGAGAACACCTCGAAGGTCCGCGTCAACGTCATCGATCCGGGCAAGGTGCGCACCAGCATGCGGCGCATGGCTTATCCGTCCGAGGCGCCCGAGTCGCTGCCCACCGCCGATTCGTTGACGGGGCCCTATCTTGCGCTGCTGGGTCCGGCGAGCCGCGGCGTCACGGGTCAGCGCTTTCGCGCGCAGCACTGAAGTCCAGCAGGCCGGCGATCTCCTCGTCGGTGAGTTGCCGGAACTGGCCCCGCGACAGGCTCTTGTCGAGCGGGATCGCTGCAACCGCCACTCGCAGTACGCGGCTCACCAGCGCGCCCTGCCGCTCGAACAGCTGGCGGATGTCCTTGCCACTCGCGCCGCGCGCGCTCAGCGCATACCAGCGATTCGCCCCTTCCACTTCGGCCTCGCTGGCCTCCAGGGACTCGACCACGACACGCGCCGGGCGGTCGAGCCTGCCGGACTCGATGCCGGCGAGCTGGTCGGGACCCAGCGATCCCTTGACCCGCACCGTGAAGGCACTGGGCAGCTTGTGGATGGCGCGTTGCAGCTTCGCGGCCAGCGCCCCGTCGGAGGTGACCAGCTCGAGCCCGCCGTCGATGCGCGGCATGGGACTGATGGCGACGAAGCGCCGGCCGGCGTTCTTCGGCAACCGCTCGATGAGCGCCGCGCGTTCGGCGGTCGATTCGCGCAGCGGGTCGCCCGGCGAACGATTGAAGATGAACACCTGAGCGGCCGCCGCGGCGCGCGTGCGGATGGGCCGGCCGTCGAGGCGGATGTCATCGGCCGCGGTGACCTTCTGGCCGAGCTCGGCGATCCTGCCGTTGACGGTCAGGCGCTGCGCGCGGATCCACGCCTCGACGCCGCGCCGCGAGCCGAGACCGCGCTGCGCCAGGTATTTCTGGAGCCGCTCGGCGACGCCGGGCGGCGCCGGACGCGGCCGTGGCATGGGAACTAGCCCTCGTCGTCCGAGGGTGGCGCGGCCATGAGTCCGCTCGCGGAATTGCCGGGCGCGGCCAGCTCCTCGTCCTCGGCGTCGTCATCCGCCGCCGCGTCGAGTTTCTCCGCGGAATCCTCGGCGGCCGGCACGACGGCGACCTCGCCGCCATCCGCCACGCCTTCGGCGCCTGCTTCGCCCGTTGCGCCTTCCGCCGCCGGCGCGGTGCCCGGCAGCGGCAGCTGCAGGTTGAGGTCGGTGAGCGACTTGAGCTCGGCGAGCGGCGGCAGGTCCTCGATGGACTTGAGCGAGAAATAATCGAGGAACTCGCTCGTCGTACCGAGCAGCTCCGGATGGCCGGGTACGTCGCGGTGCCCGACGACGCGCACCCAGTTGCGTTCCATGAGCGTCTTGACGATCTCGGGATTGACGGCCACGCCGCGCACGCTCTCGATCTCGGCACGCGTGATCGGCTGGCGATACGCGATCAGCGCCAGCGTCTCGAGCAGCGCGCGCGAATACTTCTTCGGCCGGTCGGGCCACAGCCGGGAGACTTCCAGCGCGAAGTCGTTGCGCACCTGGAAGCGGAAGCCGTTGGCGGTCTCGCGGATCTCGACCCCGCGGCCTTCGTAGTCCGCGGCGAGCGCCTCGAGGACGCCGCGCATCTCTTTCGGCGTGGGGCGCGACTGCTCGTCGAAGATCTGCAGCAGCTCGGACACCGACACGGGACGGGCGGCGGCCAGCAGTGCCGCTTCGACGACGTTCTTGAGGTAGGCATCACTCATGCGTTTCTCCGTCTGCATCCGTGGTGGGACTCACGTCCATGTGTGTCTCTGTCTCGGCAGCGGTCACAGTCCCGGTCACGACTTCACCCTGCGATTCCTGCGCCGGCCCGCCGGAACCGGTTGCATCCGGGGCGGTCGGCTCCAAAAGCTCGGCGGAGTCGTTGTCGACCGCGAGCCGCAGGCCGCGGGCGCCCTGCGCGCCGCGCACGTGCAGCGGCGCGTACGCCTCGGTCTGCACGATGTCGATCAGCCCCTCGCGCACCAGCTCGAGGATGGCCACGAACGTCACCGTGACGCCCATGCGGCCCTCCTCGGGTTTGAACAGGCTCACGAACTCCACGAAACTGGTCTTCTCGAGCGTCGCGAGAATATCAGACATGCGCACGCGCACCGACAGCCGTTCGCGGCGGATGTGATGGTGCGCGAACATTTCCGCGCGCTGCACGACGTCGCGGAACGCCAGCAGCATCTCCTGGATCGCCACCTGCGGCAGCGGTCGCGAGGACCTGCGTTCGGTCAGCTCCGCGCTCGCCACCCAGGTGTCCCGGTCCAGGCGCGGGATGCGGTCGATGCTCTCGGCGGCGCTCTTGAAGCGTTCGTATTCCTGCAGGCGGCGCACGAGATCGGCGCGCGGGTCGGCCTCCTCGCCGGCATTCGGATCGGAGGCGCGCGGCAGCAGCATGCGCGACTTGATCTCCGCGAGCGTGGCGGCCATCACCATGTATTCGCCGGCGAGCTCGAGCTGCAGGTCCTGCATCAGCCCGATGTAGTCCATGTACTGCCGGGTGATGTCGGCGATCGGGATGTCGAGGATGTCGAGGTTCTGCCGCCGGATCATGTACAGCAGCAGGTCGAGCGGCCCCTCGAAGGCCTCGAGGAACACCTCGAGCGCCTGCGGCGGGATGTACAGGTCCTTCGGCAGCTGCGTGATCGCCTCGCCGTTCACGATGGCGAACGGCATCTCCACCTGCTCGGGCGACTCGGCGTGCTTCGCCGCGGCGGCATCGTCGGCGCCGGCCTTCTCCGCGGAATTGTCGACCACCACGCGCAGGTCCGGTCTGGCAGCTTTCTTCGCCATGCGTGTCTCCTAATCGGCGCTCAGGTTCATGGCGCGGCGCACGTCGTCCATGGTCTCGTGCGCGGCCTCGCGCGCCTTCTCGGCGCCCTCGGCCACGATGTTGCGCACCAGCTCGGGATTTTCCTCGAATTCCTGCGCGCGCTTGCGGATGGCGGAGATCTCCTCGACGACCTTGTCGATCAGCGGCTTCTTGCACTCCAGGCAGCCGATGCCGGCGGTGCGGCAGCCGTTCGCGGCCCAGGCGCGCGTCTCCTCGCTGGAGTAGATCTTGTGCAGGTCGAACACCGGGCAGATGTCGGGATTGCCCGGATCCGTGCGGCGCACGCGCGCCGGGTCGGTCTGCATGGTCCTGAGCTTCTTCGCAACCTCGTCCGGATCCTCGCGCAGGCCGATGGTGTTGCCGTAGGACTTGGACATCTTGCGCCCGTCGAGGCCCGGCACCTTGGGCGTCGCGGTGAGCAGCACCTGCGGCTCGGGCAGGATGCTGACGCTGCTGCCCTCCAGGTAGCCTAACAACCGCTCGCGGTCGGCGACCGTCAGGCGCGTGTTGGTCTCGATGAGCTGGCGCGCCTTCTCGAGCGCGAGCTGGTCGCCGTTCTCCTGGAATTTCTTGCGCAGCTGGCGGTACATGGTGCTGTTGCGCCCGCCGAGCTGCTTGACGGCGTTCTCCGCCTTGAGCTCGAAGTCGGGCTCGCGGCCGTACAGGTGGTTGAAGCGCCGCCCGATCTCGCGCGTGATCTCCACGTGCGCGACCTGGTCCTCGCCCACCGGCACGTAGGCGGGCTTGTAGAGCAGGATGTCCGCGGACTGCAGCAGCGGGTAGCCAAGGAAACCGTAAGTGGCCAGGTCCTTTTCCTTGAGCGCTTCCTGCTGGTCCTTGTAGCTCGGCACGCGCTCCAGCCAGCCGAGCGGCGTGATCATCGAGAGCAGCAGGTGCAGCTCCGCGTGCTCGGGCACGTGCGACTGCACGAACAGTGTCGCCACGCCGGGGTTGAGTCCCGCCGCCAGCCAGTCGATGAGCATTTCCTGGATGAATTTCGGCAGTTGCTTGGTGTCCTCGTAGCCGGTGGTCAGCATGTGCCAGTCGGCGACGAAGAAATAGCACTCGTATTGGTACTGGAGCTCGACCCAGCTCTTCAGCGCGCCGTGATAGTTGCCGAGGTGCAACTGACCCGTCGGCCGCATTCCGGAAAGAACTCGTTTCGCTTGCGGATGGCTGCTCACTTGAAGCGGGGGAGTATATGGTGCCGGGCACCAATTGTCGTAATTGAGCCGACGTTGGCGAATCTCCCGGCGTTGACTCAATTACGACAATTGGTGCCCGGCACCGCCTGCACCGCCAATCCCCAGACTCTCGAGAGATCCGCGTCCAATCCGTGCCACGACCGGCGGCGCCACGGCGAGATCCACCACGGTCGTCGGCTCGATGCCGCAATGCCCGCCGTCGAGCACGCAGTCCACTTGATGTTCCAGACGATCCCTGATTTCCCGGCCGTCCGTGAGCGGCAGCTCGTCACCCGGCAGCAGCAACGTCGAGCTCATGATGGGCTCCGCGAGCTCCGCGAGCAGCAGGCGCGGCACTTCGTGATCCGGCACGCGGATGCCGATGGTGCGGCGTTTCTCGTGCTGCAGGCGGCGCGGCGTCTCGCGCGTGGCCGGCAGCAGGAAGGTGTACGGCCCCGGCGTCGCGGCCTTCAGCAGGCGGAACTGCCAGGTCTCGACGCGCGCATAGCGCGCGATCTCGGCGAGATCGCGGCACACCAGCGTGAAGTGATGGTGCCGGTCCGCCGCGCGGATGCGCCGGATGCGGTCCAGCGCCTGCTTGTCGCCGATGTGGCAGCCGAGCGCGTAGCAGGAATCCGTCGGGTAGACGATGACGCCGCCGTCGCGCACGATCTGCGCGGCGCGCCGGATCAGGCGCAGCTGCGGATTCTCGGGATGGAGTTCGAAGTACTGGCTCACGTGTGTCTTTGGCGCGCCACGCTACGCGGGGTTCCGGGCGCGCCCGCGGCGGCGGGCCGCTATCATACGCACCCCGCCCCCGGACCTCCCGCATGCAGACCATCATCGAATTCGCGCCCTGGATAGTCTTCGGACTCGTCTACAAGTTCGGCGGTGGACTGTATCCGGCCACGGCTGCGCTGATGGTCGCCATGGCCCTGCTGCTCGCCTACGACTGGCTGCGCGAACGGCGCATTCCGCAGATGCACCTGCTGCTCGCCGTGCTGGTGTGGGTGTTCGGCACCGCCACGCTGCTGCTGCACGACGTGCGCTTCCTGCAATGGAAGGCGTCGGTGTTCTACTGGATCGCGGGCCTGGTGTTCGCCGGCTCCGCCTTCATCGGCCCTCGAACGCTGCTCGAGCGCGTGCTCGCGAGCGGACTGCCCGAGGGCTTCACGGTACCGGCGAACAATTGGCGCAACAGCTCCATGCTGATGGGCGGTTTCTACGTGCTGCTCGGACTCGTCAACATCTGGGTGGCGCTGAATCGCAGCGAAGCTGACTGGGTGCTCTTCAAGGTGTGGATCGCACCGCCGGTGGCGATCGTGTTCACGCTGGGCATCGTGCTCTGGCTGCTGCGCGGCGCGTTCACCAGGGAATCCGCCTCGTGAGCGCCGAGCGGGTCGAGCGGCTGCGACGCGCGCTGGAAGCGGCGCTGCATCCGGCACTGCTCGAGATCCGCGACGACAGCGCCCGGCACGCCGGGCATGCCGGCGCACGCGAAGGCGGCCACTTCCACGTCACGATCGCCGCTTCCGCCTTCAACGGCATTCCGCAGGTGCAGCGACACCGGATGGTCTATGCTGCCGCCGCCGAGCTCATGGGCCGCGACATCCACGCCTTGTCGATCGACGCGCGGTCGCTTTAGAAAAGTCCCGCAACTTCCTGAGACATCACATGAAAGTCATGCGTTTCCTGGCCGTGAGCGCCGCGCTCGCGCTCGCGCTCGCCGCCTGCTCGAAGCCCGCGACCACCGAAAAAGCGCCGCAGACGGCGGCCCCGGTAGCGCCCCCACTGATGAAGATCAACGACCAGCCGGTCAGCAACGAGCTGTACGAGAACTTCGTGAAGGCGATGACGCAGGGCAAATCGTCGGGCGACCTGCCGTCCGAAGATCGTGCGCAGCTCAAGGAAGAACTGGCGCGCCTGGAGCTGGTGGCGCAGCAGGCCGAGAAGGATGGCCTCGCGAAGGATCCCGAAGTGGCCTCGCGCCTCGAGCTCTCGCGGCTGAACCTGCTGCAGCAGGCCGCGGCTCAGAAATATCTCAAGGAGCGCGAGCCCACCGAGGCGGAGCTGCGTGCCGAATTCGATGCACAGCTCGCCGCCGCGCCGCGCACCGAATACCACGCCCGCCACATCCTGGTGAGCAGCGAGGAGAGCGGACAGAAGGTCATCGAGCAACTGAAGAAAGGCGGCAGGTTCGAATCGCTCGCGAAGCGCTACTCGACCGACACCTCGACCGCCGGCCAGGGCGGCGATCTCGGCTGGTTCTCACCCGCGGCGATGAACAACCCGTCGTTCATCGAGGCCGTGCGCGCGCTGAAGAAGGGCGAGTACACGCCCGCACCCGTGCAGACCCAGTATGGCTGGCACGTGGTGCAGCTGCTGGACACACGCGAACGCGAGGCGCCACGTTTCGAAGCCGTTCAGGACCAGCTCAAGCGCATCGTGCTGGCGCGCAAGTTTCGCGCTTACCAGGACGAGCTGTTGAAGACGGCGCGAATCGAGCCGGCACTCGCCGGCACCGTGGCCGCGCCGACACCGGGCACGGCCGTGGCGCCCGCGGCCACGCCCGCCACCGCGACACCCGGCGACCCGTCCTCCGCTGACCAGTGAAACCGCGGCCGCCGGCCGCTCAGGCGTCCGGCGGCTTCCGGGTCTTCAGGATCTGCTCGAGCGCCGCCTCCTCGAGGATGCGCACGCCCAACGACTGCGCCTTGGCGAGCTTGGACCCGGCATCGGCGCCGACGACCAGGAAGCTGGTCTTCTTCGACACGCTGCCCGACACCTTGGCGCCCAGGGCGCGCAATGCGTCCTCCGCGGCCTCGCGCTGCATGCCCGCCAGGGTCCCGGTGATGACGAATGTCAGGCCGGCGAGCGGCATGCCCTCCTCACCCGGCGTCACCTCGATCTTCGGCCAGCTGACGCCGGCCGCGAGCAGCTGGTCCACCACCCGGCGTGCCTCTGGATTGGCGAAGAACTTTGCGATTTCCTGCGACACCACCGGGCCGACATCAGGTGTTTCCTCGATCCTCGCCGCATCGGCATGCATCAGCGGCTCGAGATCGCCGAACTGCTCGGCCAGCGCGCGCGCCGTCGATTCGCCGACCTGCGGGATGCCGAGCGCGAACAGCAGCCGCGGCAGCGTGGTCTGCTTGCTGCGCTCGATGGCCCTGAAGAGGCTGGCGGCATTCTTCTCGCCGAAGCGACGTTCGATCGGCTTGCCC
>DASTHJ010000340.1:0-7514 GCA_035718265.1 Steroidobacteraceae bacterium
GGTTGGGAAAATCCGGCAGATACACTTCAACGCGCTGTTGCGTCGACCGGTTGAGATCACCTGTCCCCATTTATTTCCCACGCTGATTCCCACGCCCCTGGTTCAGGCTCCCCCCCACCCGGTGAACCGCCGGTCCAAAACCTCAGAGGAGCCTACTCAATGAATGCGACCACCCCCGCCGTGAACAACGGCGTCAACGTCGAAGCCCTGCTCGGTGCCCGCCAGGCGCTCACCGACACGCCGGAAGCCGCGAAATTCAAGTGGCGCGCCACCTGCCAGTGGGTCAACGGCACGCACAGCCAGTCTTCGGTGGAGAAGTTCTTCGGGCTGGGCAGCGAGCAATCGCACAAGACCGAGTTCAAATTCGACGCCGATCACCCGGCGATCTTCGCGTCCGAGGACAACGGCGCGACGCCGGTGGAGTTCGTGCTGGTGGGTCTCGCTTCCTGCCTGACGGCCGGTATTGCTGCGGTTGCACAGAACCGCCGCATCCAGCTGCGCTCGGTCAAGTCCACGCTCGAGGCCGGCATGGACCTGCAGGGCATCCTCGGCATCGACAGCGACGTGCGCAACGGCTTCGACGGCATCAAGGTGGTCTTTGAAATCGACGCGGACGCCTCGAAAGAAGACATCAGGGCGCTGGTCGCCCAATCGCAGCGCCGCTCGGCGGTGTTCGACATCGTGACCAACCCGACCAACGTGCACGTCGAAGTGAGATGAGCCAGGGCCTGGCGCGGCGTTTTCCCGGAACCGGCACCACCGACGTCATCGTCATCGGTGCCGGCCACTCCGGGCTGGCGATGAGCGCGTGGCTGTCGGCGCACGCCATCGACCACGTGGTGTTCGAGCGCGGCGAGATCGCCAACGCCTGGCGCCACGAGCGCTGGGACTCGCTGCGCCTGCTCACGCCGAACTGGCAATGCCGGCTGCCGGACTATCGCTACGAGGGTGACGATCCGGACGGCTTCATGGCCATGCCGGAAGTCATCCAGTTCATCACGCGTTACGCGCGCTTCATCGGCGCGCCGGTGCGCACCGGCACCGCCGTGCGCGCGGTGCGCCAGGACGGCGACGGCTTTCGCGTGCGCACCGACCTGCGCGAGTGGCGCTGCCGCGCCGTGGTCATGGCGGGTGGCGCGCACGGCATCCCGAACGTGCCCGCGCTCGCCGCCAAACTACCTGCATCGCTGTTCGCGCTGACGCCGAAGGACTACCGCAACCCCGGCCAGCTCGCCGACGCCGGCGTGCTCGTGGTCGGCGCCTCGGCCACCGGGCTGCAGCTCGCCGACGAGATCCGGGCCTCGGGCCGCCAGGTCACGCTCGCGGTCGGCGAGCACATCCGCCTGCCGCGCACCTATCGCGGTCGCGACATCCAGTGGTGGCTGGACGCCGCCGGCATCCTCGACCAGCGCTTCGACGAGGTCGACGACCTGGTGCGCGCGCGGCGCATTCCCTCGCCGCAGCTCATCGGTACGCCGGAGCGCGCGACGCTCGACCTCAACGCGCTCACCGCGCGCGGCGTGCGCATCGTCGGCCGGCTGGTCGGCTTCGACGGCGCGCGCGCGCACTTCTCCGGCTCGCTGCGCAACGAGTGCGCGATGGCGGACCTCAAGCTCGACCGCCTGCTCGGGAACCTCGACTCGCTGGCCGCTGGCTCGACGTTCGGAGCGCGCATTCCGGCGGCCGAACGTTTCGCCGCCACACGCGTCGAGGCGAACCCGCCGCTCGACATGGACGTGCAGGCCGAACGCATCCGCACCGTGATCTGGGCCACGGGTTTCCGGCCCGACTTCTCGTGGCTGCAGGCGCCGGCCTTCGATCACAAGGGCCGGCTGCGGCATCACGGCGGTATCGTCCAGGTGCCCGGGCTCTACGTGCTGGGCCTGAATTTCATGCGACGGCGCAAGTCGAGCTTCATCCACGGCGCGGAAGACGACGTGCGCGAGCTCGGCGAGCACCTGGTGGCGTGGTTGAAGCTGCGCGGCCGCAGCGCCACATTCGCGACCGGCACCAGAACGGGCACCTGACCGGTTCGCCAGACTTGCCGGAAGCGGCCCCCATGCCCTTGCTTGCCGGGCGGACGCGCCGCCGGGCGCGGCGCCCCGGATACGCGATGTCGAAATCCGCCGCGCCCATTCGACCAACTCCCGAGAGCCACTTTTCAACACTTTCGAGGAGTTACGAACATGCGTCCCGCCACCCTGCTAGCCGCCTTCGCGCTGTCCGCCCCGGCCCTCGGCCTGGCGGACGAGATCCCCAGCCCATCCACCGCCGCCGTGCCGGCCGGCCAGTACACGGTGGACAAGGCGCACACCAGCCTGATCTTCCGCGTCAGTCACCTGGGTTTTTCCACCTACACCGGCCGCTTCACGGACGTGGATGCGAAGCTGGACTTCGATCCGCGCAACCTCGCCGCCTCGCGCGTCGAGGTGAGCATCGACCCGCGCTCCATCCAGGCGGACAACGCGCCGTCAGGTTTCCTGCAGACGCTCGCGGGCGATGCATGGCTGGATGCAGACCGCTTCCCGGAGATGACCTTCCGCACCAAGGCCGTCGAAGTCACCGGGCCGAAGACCTTCCGCATCCGCGGCGAGCTGACGCTGCATGGCGTGACCCGGCCGGTAGTGCTCGACGCGCGCTACAACGGCGGCTACGCCAGCCATCCGTATGAGCCGAACGCGCGCGTCGGCTTCTCGGCCACGGGCACGTTCAAGCGCTCGGATTTCGGCGTGAGCTACGGCATCCCGGCGCCGGGCACGACCATGGGTGTCAGCGACGAGGTCAAGGTGCTGCTGGAAAGCGAGTTCACCGGACCGCCGGCGAAGGTGGCGAGCCGCTGACTTTCTGCGGAGTTGTCGGCGGGCACCTACGGTGTTCCGCCGGCAACTCCGCCACACTTCTCCGGGTGAGCGCACGGCCGGATTTCACCAGAACCCCACCAGGCGACAGCCTCGACTTCCTCTCCCACGACAGTGACTGCGGTCGCATCGCCCGCGCGGTCGCCTGGTCCTCGACCGCGCTCGGTGAGCCGGCACACTGGAGCCCGGCGCTGCGCATGATGATGCAGTTCGTGCTCGCGAACCGCTTTCCGCAGATGCTGTGGTGGGGACCCGAATACATCTGCTCGTACAACGACGCTTATGCGCCGGTGCTCGGCGCCAAGCATCCCTGGGCCATGGGCAAACCGGTGCGCGAGGTCTGGGGCGAGATCTGGGACGTGCTGCGGCCGCTGATCGACACGCCGTTCAACGGCGGGCCGTCGACCTGGGTCGAGGACATCGAGCTCGACCTGAATCGCCACGGCTTCGCCGAGGAATGCCACTTCACCATCGCCTACAGTCCGGTGCCCGACGAAACCGCGCCGCGCGGCATCGGCGGCGTGCTCGCCACGATCGTCGAGATCACCGACAAGGTGATCAGCGAGCGCCGCGTGCAGATCCTGCGCGACCTCGGCATCCAGGTGGCGGAGTCGAATTCGGACGTCGACGCCTGCACGGTGGCCATCGACATCCTGGCGCGGCACACGCACGACGTGCCGTTCGCGATGCTCTATCTGCTGGATCGCGACGGGCGGCAGCTGCGGCTGGTCAGCCGCACCGGCATCGAGGCCGAGGGCGCAGGTCCCGCCGAGATCGATCTCGGGGCCGAACCGGACGGACTGCGCTGGCCGCTGGTGTCGGCGCTGCGCAATGAACGCACCGAACTGCTGGGCGGCGTGCGCGGCCTGCCGCCGGTCACGGTGGGCTCATCGACGCACACGCCGGACACGATCGCGGTGGTGCCGATCAAATCCAGCATCGCGCACCAGCCCGCCGGCGCGCTGGTGGTCGGCCTGAGCCCGCGCATCCGGCTCGACGAGCGCTACGCCGGCTTCCTCGAGTTGATGGGCGCGCAGATCGCCACGGCCATTGCGAAGACGCGCGCCTATGAAGAGGAACGGCGGCGCGCGGCCGCGCTGGCCGAGATCGACCGCGCCAAGACGGCGTTCTTCTCCAACGTGAGCCACGAGTTCCGCACGCCGCTCACGTTGATGCTCGGGCCGCTCGGCGACCTGCGCGCGGACCCGACGCTGCCGGCGCCGGCGCACGCCGCGCTCGACGTGGCGCACCGCAATTCGCTGCGCCTGCTGAAGCTCGTGAACTCGCTGCTGGATTTCGCGCGCATCGAGGCCGGCCGTACCACCGCCTGCTTCGAGCCGCTGGAGCTCGGCACCCTGACCGCGGACCTGGCGAGCAATTTCCGCTCGGCCATGGAGCGCGCCGGCCTGCGCTTCGACGTGGACTGCGCGCCGCTCGACGAGCCGGTGCACGTCGACCGCGACATGTGGGAGAAGATCGTCCTCAACCTGCTGTCCAACGCCTTCAAGTTCACGCACGCCGGGCGCATCGCCGTGCAGCTGCGGCGCGACGGCACGCACGCGCTGCTCGAGGTCGCCGACACCGGCATCGGCATCGCGGCCGACGAGCTGCCGCGCATGTTCGAGCGCTTCTACCGCATCGAGGGCGCGCAGGGCCGCACGCACGAGGGCTCCGGCATCGGCCTGGCGCTGGTGCAGGAGCTGATCAAGCTGCATGGCGGCGCGATCGAGGCGCGCAGCGAGCCCGGACGCGGCACGATTTTCCGGGTGCGCATTCCGTTCGGCACGGCGCACCTGCCGCGCGAGCAATTGCGCGCGCGCGGCGGCGGCGGCGGCACCACGATCGGCGCGCAGGCCTTCGTGCAGGAGGCCTTGCGCTGGCTGCCGGATGGCGCCGATGGCCGTGGCGACGGCGTCACGCCGCTCGCGGAAGCCACGCCGGCCGCCGAGGACCCGCGCTTCGCCGCCACGCGCGGCGCGCGCATCCTGCTGGCCGACGACAACGCCGACATGCGCGGTTACGTGCGCGACCTGCTGGGCGCGATGTACCAGATCGTGCCGGTGACCAACGGCCTGGAAGCACTCGAGGCCGCGCGCCGCGAGGTGCCGGACCTGGTGATCTCCGACGTCATGATGCCGCGGCTCGACGGACTGGGGCTGCTGAAATCCCTGCGGCGCGATCCGGCGCTGCGCGAGGTGCCGGTGATCCTGCTCTCGGCGCGTGCCGGCGAGGAGGCGCGCATCGAAGGCATGGACGCCGGCGCCGACGACTACGTGATCAAGCCGTTCACGGCGCGCGAGCTGCTGGCGCGGGTCGGCGCGTTGCTGGAGCTCACGCGCGTGCGCCGCGCCGGCGAGGAGCGCCGCCGCCAGGAGCTCGAGCAGGCCTCGCGGCAGAAGGACGAATTCCTCGCGATGCTGGCGCACGAGCTGCGCAATCCGCTGGCGCCGATCCGCAACGCCGGCGAGCTGCTGTCGCGCAAGCTGCCGGCCGATGCGCCGATGCGCACGGCGGTGCACACCATCGAGCGCCAGGTCACGCACCTGACGCGGCTGGTCGACGACCTGCTCGACGTGTCGCGCATCACGCAGGGACGCATCGAGCTGCGCAGGTCCGCCACGCTGGTGGCGGACATCGTGGCGCGCTCGCTCGAGACGGCCGATCCGCTGATCCGCCGCAAGCATCACAAGGTGTCGATCAACGCGACCAGCTGGAACCTGCACGTCGAGGTGGACCCGGAACGCATGGTGCAGTGCCTGTCGAACGTGCTCACCAATGCGGCCAAGTACACCGAGCCGGGCGGCGAGATCCACGTGGACATCCGCGACGCGCCGGGCGTGGTGGTGATCCGCGTCAGCGACAACGGCGTGGGCATCGCGCCCGAGCTGCTGCCGCGCGTGTTCGACATGTTCGTGCAGGGCGAGCGCACGCTCGACCGCTCGCAGGGCGGGCTCGGCATCGGGCTCTCGGTGGTCAAGCGGCTCGTGGAAATGCACGACGGCGAGGTCACGATCCACAGCGACGGCGAACGGCGCGGCACGCGCGTCGAGCTGCGCCTGCCGCTGCTGCGCGCGGGCAGCGGCGGTCAGCAGCGCGTTGCCGTGGCGGCGAGTCCCGCGCGGCGCATCCTGGTGGTCGACGACAACGAGGACGCGGCCAACACGCTCGCGATGATCCTGAAACTCGACGGGCACGTCGTGGACACGGCTTTTTCCGGACACGAGGCGCTGGAGCGTGCGCGCGACTTCGAGCCGCAGGTCATGCTGCTCGACATCGGCCTGCCGGGGCTGGATGGCTTCGGCGTGGCGCAACGCATCCGCGCGCAGCCGCGCTTTCGCGAGCTGCAGCTCGTCGCGATCACCGGCTATGGACAGAATGCGGATCGCCTGAGGACGCAGGAGGCAGGGTTTGCCGGCCATCTGGTGAAGCCGGTAGATTTCGCGGAACTGAAGCGCATGCTCGCCGCACTGCCAGTCAACACCTGCAACGCAAACACCTGATTTCCCACGATTCGCCCAACCGTCTTCGCCCAAGCTTGGCGACGATGGGATGCGCCCGCCATGCAAGTCTGATCGCCGCCTTGTTGGTCGCCGCGGGCATCGCCCATGGCCAGCAGGCCGAACCGCCGTCCGCAGAGGCGCAAAGCGTGCCGTCGCACGACGAGCCGGCCACGGCGAAGTGGCTGGACCGCACGCACCTGTGGCTGTTCGATTCGGTGTGGCGCTCGGCGCGCGCCATCGACAGCTGGTTCGGACCGGAGCATCCGGCCGCCGAGTACCAGCGCACCACAGGCTCGATCGCGCCGGCGCTGCTCTGGGATCAGTACGACGGCTTCCAGCCGAAGCTGCGCTTCAACGTGGACCTGCCGCTGCCGCGGCTCAGCGAGAAATACCATGCGTTCCTCGGGCGCGTGAACCGCGAGGAATACGTCACCGAGCGCGACATCGCCTCGGGCGCGTTTCCGAGCCAGTTCAATCGCGTCGAGGAGGACCAGACGCTGTTCGGCATCCGCTACCGCTCGCCGAAGAAGGACGCGCACTTCCAGGCCGACGCCGGCGTGCGCGTGCGCTTTCCGCTCGATCCGTTCGTCAAGGGCAGCTACGTGTTCGATCACGGCGACTCCGGGCGCGCGCTGTTCATGCTGCGCGAAACGGCGTTCTGGCAGAACAGCGAGGGGCTCGGCGTCACCAGCCGCCTCGACGTGGAGCGCGTGTTCGACCTGCGGTGGCTGGTGCGCGGCACGCTCTCGGGGACGATCTCCGAGGAATCCGAGGGCGTGCGCGGCTACACGGCATTGACGGTGATGCGCGGCTTCCCGAACCGCCGCGCCGTGGCGGCGCAGGTCTTCACGCGCGGCGAGCTGGACGCCGACGTGCCGCTCGAGGACTACGGCATCAAGCTCGCCTACCGGCGCAGCGTGTCGCGCGACTGGCTGATCCTCGAGCTGCGCACCAGCCTCACCTGGCCGAAGGAGATGCCGACCGAGGACCGCAGCACCAACTTCGGCGTCGGCATCGGCTTCGAGGCATTCTTCGGGACCGACGAGTTCCTCGCGCGGCCGGTGACGTTTTAGGTGGGGTGGTGCCGAGTGAGGCGGTGCCGGGCACCAATTCCCGTAATTGAGCCAACGTTTGGCGAGCCGCCAATCGCCGACTC
>DASTHJ010000341.1:0-5099 GCA_035718265.1 Steroidobacteraceae bacterium
GCCAAACAACCTGAGGTAGCCCGGGCGCGCCGTGAGGCTGAACAATTCCTCCGGATACGGCGTGCGCAGCCACTGGAAGTCGATGGGCAGCTCGTGCCCGTCGAACTCCTCGCGCACCGGCGCCGCGGCGAACGGCGCCGCCGCCAAGGATGGTGCCGGCGTCTCGAGCGTGGGCAGGCCGCTGCCATCGAGGGTGCGCAGCCAGTCGTCCTTGCCCCAGGTCATCTTCTGGATCGCCGTCTCGCGGCCGAGCACGCAGCGTCCGCGGTTCTTCAGCGGACGTCCGCAGAGATAGACGGCGTAGGTATCGCCCGATTGCGTCTCGACCAGATCGCCGTGGCCCGCACGCTGCAGCGGCGCGTGCGGACGGTCGCGCGCCGTGATGATGTACTTGTCCGGATGCAGCTCGTAGGGTCCAGTCAGCGAGCGCGAGCGCGCCATGGTCATGGCGTGGCCCCAGCCGGTGCCGCCCTCGGCGGTGATGAGGTAGTACCAGCCATTGCGCTTGTAGAGATGCGGCGCCTCGGTGAAGCCGATCGAGGTCCCGGGGAAAATATTCCTCCGCTCGCCGATCAGCCTGCGCTCCTTGGGCGAGTACTCCTGCAGCACGATGCCATTGAAGCGGTTGCGCCCCGGGCGGTGATCCCAGAGCTGGTTGACGAGATACTTGCGGCCGTCGTCGTCGTGGAACAGCGAGGGATCGAAGCCGCTGCTGTTCAGGTAGATGGGATCCGACCACTCGCCGTTGATGGTCGGGCTCACGACCAGGTAGTTGTGGAAGTCCCGCAGCGACGCACCCGACGCGCCGCCCACCGACGTGCGGCCGTAGCGCTTCACGTCGGTGTAGATCAGCCAGAACATGCCGTCCGCGTGCGTGAGGCACGGCGCCCAGATGCCGCACGAGTCCGGATCGCCGAGCATGTTCAGCTGGCTCGCGCGCCGCAGCGGCCGCGCGAGCAGCCGCCAGTTCGCCAGATCGCGCGAATGGAAGATCTGCACGCCCGGAAACCACTCGAACGTCGACGTGGCGATGTAGTAGTCGTCACCGACGCGGACGATCGACGGATCGGGATTGAAGCCGCGCAGGATGGGGTTGCGGATCATGACGCCGCCGCAGGTGCAGGACTGGTGCGATCGCGCACCACCGTCCACAGCCAGATCGCACCGACGATGTCCATCACGCCGAGCGCCACGAAGAACGGGCTGTAACCGATGCTGGTCACCAGTTTGCCGATGAGCAGCGTGAACAGCAGGATGCCGAGGTTGCCGCACAACCCGCCCATGCCCGTGACCGTCGCGACCTCGTTCTTCGGGAACAAATCCGAGGACATCGTGATCACGGAAATCGACAGCGTCTGGTGCGCGAATCCGCCGAGACAGATCAGCGCCAGCGCGGTGTATGGATCCTGCACTTTGCCGACGAACATCATGCCCGTCATCATGAGCGCGCCGGCCGTGAACGCCCAGCGACGGCCGTTGATGAGCGTGAAGCCGCGCTTCTGCAGCCACCAGGCGATCGTCGGGCCCATCAGGCAGCCGAGGTCGGCCGTCAGCCAGGGCAGCCAGCCGTAGGCAGCCATTTCCTTGAGGTCGAAGCCGCGCTCCTTCATCAGGTAGAGAGGCACCCAGAACGACAGCGTGCCCCAGGTCGGATCGGCCAGCATCCGCGGGATCGAGATGCCCCAGACATTGCGCCGCTTCAGCATGCTGATGATCGAGGGCCTGGCGGCGGTCTCGGCGACGTGCGCTTCCTGGCCGGATTCGATGTGATGGCGCTCTTCGGCGGAGATGCGCGGATGTTTCTTCGGCGAGTAGTAGAAGCGGAACCACGCCACCACCCACAGCAGCGCCGCCCCACCGGCGATCACGAAGGCCAGCCGCCAGCTGTGGTACAGGATCGACCAGGCCACCAGTGGCGCCGCCAGCATCGAGCCGAACGACGCGCCGATGTTGAACACGCCGCCGGCGAAGCCGCGCTCCCTGGCCGGGAACCACTCCGCCACGGTCTTCATGCCGCCGGGCTGCGCCGAACCCTCGGCGAAGCCCATGAAACCCCGCAGCGCCGCGAGCATCGGCCAGTTGGTCGCCGCGCCGTGCAGCATCATGATGCCGCCCCAGGCCAGCGCGAACAGGCCGAAGCCGAGCTTCAAGCCGATGAGATCCATGACGTAGCCGACCACCGGCTGCAACATGATGCCCGCCTGGAAGAATCCGGTGACCCAGGAATATTCCTTCTCGGTGATCCCGAAGTCGCCCATGATGGTCGGCGCAGCCACGCCGAGCATGGTGCGGGTCATGTAGTTCAGGATGGTGCCGACGGTGATCAGGCCGATCATCCACCAGCGCAACGCGTATAGGCGGCGAAGCATGCTCTCTCCCCTTTTTCGTCGGCCGGTACGCTAACACGTCACGGCAGGCCGATGGGACATTGCGTTTTTGGGATGCATCGATCCCATCCGTGCCATTGCCCCGGCACGCGCCCCCATCTAAAAAGTATGTTCTACATACGAACAGGGTGGCCCATGAAAATCCATGCAATCCGTTTCGCCGCGCTGCTGGTCGGCTGCGCTTTCCTGGCGTGCGCGCAGGCGCGCGCCGCCACCCCGGCCGGCGAGAAGTACACGTTCGTGCTCGTGCACGGCGCCACCGCCGGCGCCTGGGAGTGGAAGAGCACCGGAAAATTCCTCACGGACGACGGGCACACGGTCTACCGGGCCACGCTCACCGGCCTCGGCGAGCGCGAGCATCTCAACAGCACGGACATCGACCTGCAGACGCACATCGACGACGTCGTGAACCTGATCCTCTACGAGGACCTGCACGACGTGGTGCTGACGGGCCACAGCTACGGCGGCATGGTGATCACCGGCGTCATGGACCGGATTCCCGAGCGCATCCGCCACGTGGTGTTCCTCGACGCCGCGGTGCCCGACGACGGCATGTCGTTGTGGGACCTGTTCGGCGGCACCGGGCCGCAGGATCCGGAGCGCTTCAAGGACGGCTTCATGCAGGTGCCGTGGGTCAAGCCGGGCACGCCGCCGCCCCACAGCGTCAAGCAGTCGGTGAAGTGCTTCAGCCAGCCCGTCTCGTACAAGAACCCGGCCGCGCTCGCGCTGCCGGTGACCTACGTCGCCTTCGTGCCCAAGGACCAGTCGGCCGAGGAGCGCGCGAAGAAGGACAAGAGCTGGCAGCGCGCCGTGGCGCGCGGCTGGACGATCCGCACCTTCCCCGGCCACCACGTGGCCCAGCAGGAAGATCCGCGCGGCGTCGCGACGCTGATCGAAGAGTCGGTGAACGATCGCAACAGTCCGGCCGCGAAAACCCGCTAGCCGCGCGGGGCCAGCGGGAGCTCCAATCGCGCGACGATTCCCCTGAAAGGGCCGTCGGGCGCCGTGATGAACAAGCCCCACTCGCCGCCTTCGGCGCGCCCGTGCTGGAACTGGAATACACGGTCCGGGCGACCGATGGCGGCGAGAAAGCGGTCCGCCGCGTCGAGGACCGGCGCCACTTCCATCCACGTGCTGCTGCTGCCCACCGTGAATTGATGCGGCTTGCCCTGGTATTTGAAACTCACCAGCCATGCGGCCTGGTGCCGGAGCACCGCCATGCCCTGCACCTCCTCGCCCGAGTCCTGGAGCTCGGCGTCGAGCAGCTGCTGCTGCACGTCTTCGACGGCCACCGGCGGTGACGCAGTTTTCATCAGCTCCTTGAACAGCTGGTCGTGGTCGTTCTCGAAGCCCGGATCCCGCAAATGCACATACGCCACACGGGACTTCCCGAACAGGGCGTCGACGATGCGATGCCAGAAACCCAACGCCGTCACCGGCTCGGCGATCCAGGCGTCGAGCTTCGCCACCTCGGCGGCCGGCATGGACTCGATCAACCCGGCCTCGCGCAGCAGTGCGGCGATCTGCGCGCCGCCCAGCTGCTGCTTGCGCCAGGTGAATGCCAGGCGCTCCCAGGGATGCAGGTGTGCGTGCACGAAGTCGTCGTCGGCCCCCGCACGCACGAGTAGATAGGCAAGCGCGTGGCCGCCGTAGGTGCCGGCGTGGTCCGGCAGCGCCTGGCGGGCGGCCGCGAGGACTTCCTCCGGGACCTGCCAGGTCCGCTGTCGGTACGCGTCGCCGAATTCGGCATGCATGAAGTTCTCGATGGCGACCACGACCTCGTGCACCAGGTAGGTCTCGTCGTCGGCCTTGAGGAACCGGCCGTCGTTCTCCCAGCGCATGGCGCGGATCAGCCCGAGCGTGCCGGGCTTGAAGTCAACGGTTCGTTCGCGTGTCGTAGCGGGCGACGCGGCGCCGGCGCCGCTCCACGGTGGGGTCCGCCGGCCCTGCCGCGCCGCGTTTGCCTGTGGTTCGACAGGGCCAGGATCGGCGGGCGGTCGTTCGCGCCGCGCCTCCTGGCGCGACTGCCAGACAACCACGGCCGCGATCAGTGCCCCCAACCCCACCATTGGCCAATTCATGCGCCGCGATCATACGCGATCAGGCCTGACCAGCGCCGCACCGACCGAGCTACTTCATATCCATCCAGGTTCAAGGGCCCTTGAAGGATTTTGCGGCGCTCCTATGCTTCGCCCCCATGAACCGAACCGCAAAGTTGCAGTTCCAGCGGCTTCCCCCGGAAGCGCAGCGCGCAGCGCTCTGGCGCCTCGCCTGGAGCGGCCTCAGCGTCGAACAGATGGCCGAGCGGACCGGCTGGTCCGTCGAGCAGGTGCGTCGCGCCATGGACGAGGAATCACCGGGCGCGGCGCAGTGGCAGCCTGCGGCGGGCTGGATGGCCGGCCGGCAATCGCACCCGGCCTAACTAGCCGGCGACGGAAACCGGGCGCAGCTGCTCGGTGATCGAGCGCGTCTTGTCGGTGACCGTGTCGCCGGTGTGCTGCGTGGACTTGCGCTCGATCAGCAGCAGCCGGCACTCCTGCTCGGCCACCGGGTTGTGGCGCACGCCCTTGGGCACGACGTACATCTCGCCGGCGTTCAGCTCCACGGCGCCGTCCTCCATCTCGATGCGTAGCCGGCCCTCGAGCACCAGGAACAGCTCGTCCTCGTTGGCGTGACTGTGCCAGGCCAGCGTGCCCTGCACCCGGGCAACCT
>DASTHJ010000342.1:0-2921 GCA_035718265.1 Steroidobacteraceae bacterium
TCCGTGTAGAGCCGTTCGGCCAGCATCAGGTAGCCGTGCAGCGGCTCGAGCACGTGTTGCCACGGACGCGTGGCCTGCGGATTGCGGATCAGCGTGGGCTCGTTCTTGAGCAGCGAGCGCACGATGTCGGGCACCAGGCGATCGAGCGCCCAGTCGCCGCCACCGATCACGTTGCCGGCGCGGGCGCTGCCCACGGCCGCGATGCCCTTCTCCTTCCCATAGAAGGACGACTGGAACGACTGCACCACGAGTTCGGCCGCGCCCTTGCTGGCGCTGTACGGATCGTGGCCGCCGAGCCGGTCGGTCTCGCGGTAGCCCCAGACCCACTCGACGTTGTGATAACACTTGTCGGAAGTGACACACACCACGGCCTTGATCGACGGCACGCGGCGCGCGACGTCGAGCACGTTCGCGGTGCCCATGACGTTGGTGTTGAACGTCTCGAGCGGGTTGTCGTACGAGTAACGCACCAGCGACTGCGCCGCCATGTGGATCACGATGTCGGGCTTCGCCGCCGTCATCACCTTCTCGAGCGAGGCGCGATCGGTCACGTCACCGCGGTGCGAGTCGGTGGTCTTCGCGATGCCGGCCATCTCGAACAGGCTCGGATTGCTCGGCGGATCGAGCGCGTAGCCGGTGACCTTGGAGCCCAGGTGCTCCAGCCACAGGCACAGCCAGCTTCCCTTGAAGCCCGTGTGGCCGGTGACGAAGACTTTCTTGCCTTTCCAGAATTCGGGTTTGAGCATGTTGGACGCGATGTGAATGGGTGAAATCGTTCAGGCGAACTTGCGGATCGCCGGCTTGACCGGTCGGCCCGTGAGGTACTTGTCGATGCCTTCGTCGAGCGCGCGCCGGTAGACGACGAATGCCTCCGCGAACGCATCGATGGTGGCGTCGATGTCGGCCTCGCCGTGCGAGTAGTTCACGACCAGCGACGTGGCGAGGATTCCGCGGCGCAGGATTTCCTGCATGAGCAGCGTGCGGAACGGCTGCGAAGGCTGACCGGCCGCATCGCGCGAGCCGAATACCAGGCAGCAGGGCTGGCCGAGGATCGGGACTTCGTTGGCCACGCCCGCGGCGCCGGCCGCCTGGCGCAGGCCGGTCGCGAGACGTTCGCCGCGTTTCCACAGGGTCTCGACCACCGGCTCGCGTTGATAGGTCTGCAGCGTCGCGATGGCCGCCGCGAGGCCGTGGGTCTCCGCGCCATGCGTGGTGGACATCAGGAACACGCGTTCGCGGTCGTGATCCGCACCGCCGAGCTGCATGAGTTCGCGGCGTCCGGCCAGCGCCGATACCGAGAAGCCGTTCGCCAGCGCCTTGCCGAAAGTCGACAGGTCCGGGCGGATGCCATAGCGCGCCTGCGCGCCGCCGTTGTGCCAGCGGAAGCCGGTGATCATCTCGTCGAGGATGAACACGGTTCCGTGGCGGTCGCACAGCGCGCGGATGCCGTCGAAGAACCCCGGCGCGGGCGGGGTTTCCTTCTCGGCTTCGAGAATCACCGCGGCGATCCGGCCCGGGTGCTTCTGGAACAGGGCCTCGAGGCTGGCGAGATCGTTGTAGTTGAACTTCACCGTCAGGTCGCGCACCGCCTGCGGGATGCCGCCGGGCATGCCCGACGCACCGATGAACCAGTCGTCCACCGAGAAGAACGGATGGTTGGCGCAGACGGCCACCAGGTCGCGCCCGGTGTGTGCGCGCGCCAGCTTGAGCGCCCCCGAGGTGGCGTCCGACCCGTCCTTCGAGAACTTCACCATCTCGGCGCCGGGTACCAGCTCGCGGAATTGCTCCGCGGCCTCGAGCTCGATGCGCGCGGGACGCACGAAATTCACGCCCAGCTCGAGCTGCGCACGTGCGGCAGCCACCACCGGCGCATAGGCATGGCCCAGCGTCACGGCGCGCAGCCCGGAGCCGTATTCGATGAATTCGTTGCCGTCGACGTCGAACACGCGGCAGCCGGCGCCGCGCACGATGTAGGGCGCCATGCCTTCGGGATACTGGTCGTCGCCCTTGGCATAGGTGTGCGCGCCGCCGGGGATGAGCGCGTGGAATTTCGGCCGCAGGGCATTCGACTGGTCGAACTTCATTTACGGTCTCCGGCGGTGGCCAGCACGATCTTGCGGGCGTAATACGCCTCGGCGTAGCCGTCGGCCGCGTTGCATTCGACGCCGCGCAGACGCATCAGGCCGCGGAACGTCTCGGGCGTGAACCAGCGCTTGCTCCGCTGCGTGGCGAAGACCTTCATGAGCAGGTCGATCTTGCGCTGCGTGTTCCGGGCCGATACCGGCACGAAGAACTGCGGCGAACCCAGCCCGCCGTCGAACTTGGGAATCTCGTACTCGAACATCGCGTGGTCGCGGAAAGTGTTCCACGACAGCTCGCCCACGATGCGGTGATCCTGGTGCAGCTCCTCGCGGCAATGCGTGAACACGACGTCCGGCTTCAGCGGCTTCAGCGTCTCGAAGAACTGCTTGATCTTCACGAACTCCGCGGGGAAGAACGCGCCGCGGAAGTCCTGCACGATGACTTCGAGCCGGCCCTTGCCGCCGGTGAACAGTTTCGCCGAACGGCGCGCCTCGGCCTCGCGCTTGCCGGGATCGGCGCCGTCGGAGCTCAGCACCACCCAGCTCAGGCGCGCGCGCGGATACGCCGCGAGCAGTTCCATGACCGTGCCGCCACAGCCGATCTCGATGTCGTCGCTGTGCGCGCCCATGAACAGGAAGTGCGGCTGCTGGCCGCGCGGCAGATTGAGCTTGAGATCCAGCATCAGCGGCCGTTGCCGTGGCCGTGGCCGTTGCCGCCGCGCCAGAGCATCCAGGGACACTTGCCCTGCGCTTCCATGCGGTCGTAGATGATCTTTTCCTTGAACGTGTCCATCTGCTGCCAGAAGCCACTGTAGCGGTGCACTTTCAGCAGCTTCCGGT
>DASTHJ010000343.1:0-5296 GCA_035718265.1 Steroidobacteraceae bacterium
ATGAACTCCCGCCAACTTGCGCGCATCGACGCGCTCATCGCATGCCTGACGGGATGCTCTCTTGCCCGCCACGCGACGCACGATCCCTCAAGTTCCGCAAGCCCACCAAGTCCAACACCCGCTGCAAGACAGGCGCCACGAACGCGCGCGCGGCATTCATCACGAGCCACGCCAGCACGAGCGAGAAGGCGATCGCGGCCAGCGATCGCAGCCACAGCGGACCGCCAGCATACGTGATGAAGACCTCTTTCCCGATGTTGTGCGTGAGATACAGCGGATAGGTGAGAGCGCCGACGAGCGGGATCCACTGCGGCCAGCGCGCGGACTTCACCGCGCGCAGCGATGCGAAGCCGATGAAGGCGAGCGCCATGACGAGCGCGGTCGTGACCTTGACGGCGTCCGTGATGTTATCTGCGCGCACGAAGCCGTCAATCTGTATCACGCTCGCGTATGCACAGAGCGCAAGCGAGACTACGAGCGCGGCCGCGCGCACTCGATTCCAGCCCTTGTCGAACACGAGGAAGAAAAGCCCGCCAGCGGCGAAGTGCGCGCCGTGCGGATAAATGATGAGCGCGCGCACGATGCCGCCGACGTCGAAGAACATGGCGGCTGCCAGCACTGCGAGCCACGCGTAGAGGATGACTTCGAGCCGATCCAACTGCCGCGCGACGACCAGCAGCCAGACGAGCGCGTAGAACTTGAGTTCGACGGCGAGCGTCCAGTAGACGCCATCGACCATATCCGCACCGAGATACTGCGGGACCATCGTGAGATTGGCACCGACCTGCATCGCGCTCATCGGCCCGCCGTTGCCGCCAGGCACGAAGTAGAACACGAGGGCGGATAGCGCGACGGCGATCCAGAATTCCGGATATAGCCGCAGCGCGCGCGCTCGCACGAACTCGGCGCCAGTCCTGCCGTACGCGCTCCACAGGATCACGAAGCCGCTGATCATGAAGAACACGTCGACGCCCAAGTAGCCGTGCTGCGTCGCTCGCGCCCACCACGACAGCGAGCCATCTGCGGAAGGCTCGTGGCTCGTGTAGTGGTAGAGCATGACGCTGAAAGCCGCGACGAATCGCAGCAGGTCCATAAATGGCACGCGATCCGATTTTTCGTGTCCTGCGGCCATCACGGTTCTCCTAACTTTCCGCTCTCATCACTTCGCCGGCTCATCGTCGACGAGCGTGTATTCCGCGATGCTGCGCGCGCCCACCATCCTTCCGTCAACGCCCCGCGCCGACACTTCGACGGTAATGCCGAATCCGTCACGCTTTACGCGTCCGAGCACGAGGTCGCCGACGACGCGCGCGACTACGAGTCTCCCGACGTCCTCATCACGTAGTGGCCGCTGATCGCTGCGATACCAGATAGTGCCGCTCTGCGGCTGATCTGCGACGCCGCCGCGCGCCAGCACTTCGAGGCAATACTGCGTCGAATACGGGATGACTTTCTCGCCCTTGAGTTGATAGCGCAGCGATCGCTCATCGATGCCGACGAGACGCGCCGCCGCGCGATGCGTGAGATTAGCGCGTTCGATCAGGCTGCGAATGTACTCTGGGTCCGGATTGTGATTGGCGGCATCGGGCAGATGCGCGACGTTCACCGGCGGTTCCGTGAAGTTGCTCATGTAGTGGGTCTCCAGGTCATCGAACACGCCGGGGACGAACCCCCGGCGCGTGGTGAAAGCAAGCACGGCGAGGGAGTTCATAGCATCCCCCGTTCCGCGAAAGACATGGTGCGCGTGCCCGCGACGATGACGTGATCGAGTACGCGCACGTCGATGTAGGCGAGCGCATCGCGCAGCGAGCGTGTCAGCCTCTCGTCGGCTTCGCTCGCCTCGGCAACTCCTGACGGATGGTTGTGCGCGAAGATCACCGCGCCCGCATTGCGCTTCAAGGCCGCCTTCACGACCTCGCGCGCGTGCACGTTCGCGCCGTCGATGGTGCCGCGGAACATCACCTCGTAGTCGATGACGTCGTGGCGCACTGTCAGGAAGATCACGGAGAACACCTCGTGTTCGAGGCCCGCCATCTGCGTGATCAGGAAATCGCGGGTTTTCGTCGGCGAGGACAGGTTCACCCTGCTGCCAACGTAGGCGCGGTTGGCGATGGCCCGCGCGGTGGAAAGAATCTGCTCGTCGGTGGCGCGTTCATAGCTGCGCCCGGTTTTCGTGAAGAGTTCCATTTTCTGTTTTTCCTCGCTCTGTGGCTGGAATTGGCGCCGCGCCTTTCGGCTGGCTGGATCAAGCACTGCGCTCGACTTGGGAATAGCGTACCGGAACTTAGTTCCGGCTGCAACTCCCTGCATGCTTGCCCGGCTCGTCCTTGTTATTGCCGCGCCCCTCATAGATATGTGTCACGTACGAGTTGCTGATTGCCGCTGTTATGTCGCGCCGCCGCACTTTTTTTTCGCGCCGCGTCGGGCGGCGTGTCGCGGAGGCCCGGCGCCGCGACTCGCGTATCCGGCGGTTGCATCGGCACGGGCATCCGCGGATGCCGACAACGCGCCGAGCGCGGCCCGTCGGATCACGTAGGAAATCGCCGCTCCACGGGCTTCGTATTGCGCCTGGCGCCGTCATCGGCGACGCCGGAATCGGCGTGCAACATCTGGGGACCGCGGAGCGCCGGCGGGCGCCGGCCGGTGCCGTTCTGATCCGCGAAAATGACGTAAACGCCTGATTTCGAAAATACGGTCGCCCTTACAAGGCGAGGGTCGGGGGTTCGATCCCCTCAGCACCCACCACTAAAACGGTGTTTTTATTCGTTTTTCTGCGACTTTCGGTTTGCGCGTCATTTCGGCGTGCGCCCAGCGTGCAACGCGATCCGCCGCCGAGGCGGCCTGAGACGGCGCCAGGTGGGCATAACGAAGCACCGAGCGGTAGTCCCGCCAGTCGCCGAGCACCATGATCTCCTGGAGCGTGACGCCGGATTGCACGGCCCAGGAGGCGCCCGTGTGTCGCCAGTCATGCCAGCGGAAGGGGGCGACGCCGGCGCGCTTCACGGCGTCCTGAAACGATTTCGTATTGAAGTCATCGATGGGCTGCCCACGCCAGGTGAAGACATGGCGGGAATGCGGGCCCGCGATCATGCGCAGCGCGCGCAGGACGCGGACGAGCTCGTCGGTGAGCGGAAAACTGAACGTGCGGCCCGCCTTCTGTTGGCTGCTCGGCACCCAGGCGCGGCGCTGCCGAAAATCGACGCGGCTCCACTCGAGGCGGCCCATGGCGCGCATGCGCAACATCGATCCGGCGGCGAAGCGCGCGGCAAGCGCCTGGTGCATGGAGAGCTCGGCGAACAATCGTTCGGCCTCGGCGGGCGTCAGCCACCGCGGCTCGCCGCTCGGCGGCCTATACATCGGCACCGCGGGTTCGCGATCGAGAATCCGCCAGTCCACGCAGGCATGCAGTACGGCGGACACGGTCGTCATCATTCGATCTATGGTGGAGTGGCTCCAGCCGTCGGCGAGGCCATCCTTGCGGAGTTCTTCGAGGGCGTCGGGATCCGCGACCTCGGCGACGGTGTCGCTGCGCTCGATGCGCTTTTCGAGCCAGGCGAGGATCTCGCGGTCGCGTCGCTTCGGGCGCGCCGATGAATTCAGCCAGCGTTCGGCAGCTTCGCGCCAGGAAATGGCAGCACGGTCGCCGAGTTTTTCGAGTTGCCAGAGCCGATCCTTCTCGGCGCGCTCGAGCTCGACCGCCTTGTCGTAGTCCTCTGTGCCCGACGAGAAACGAGTTTTGCGGCCAATCTGGATTTGCCAGAACGGGCTGTCGGGGCGTTTTCGGACCGGCATCGATTACGCATCCATTCTTCGAATAGTTCTTCGGGACAGCGCCAGCCCCGGCCAACCTTCGTGCCAGGTGCCTTGCCTGCCGCCAGGATTTTGCGCATCGTATCAGCGCAGCAGCCGGCGCGGCGCGCCATTTCGTGGTGGTCGATGATCACGCCTTCTCTCCGCGCTGATTGGAGAGGGCGGAGTCGATGGCTGCACGTTGTTCTGGTGATGCTGGCTGCTGATTGCGCGCCCTGATAGAGAGTCCGAGTAGTTCGCTCACGTCCGCTGCTCCAGCAGGGCGCGGGCTGCGTGATAGGCGCATGGGCCGGTTCTGTATCGATCTGGCGTTGCGCCTTCCGTGCATTGGATGCAGCCGGCGTGTAGTGGCCGATGCTCGTCCAGGTCATCGAATTCCTTGACCAGCTTCTCCAGCCCCGCCCTGAGCGCGTCGATGCGCGAAAGAAGGGTGGAGTGCTGGTTGCAGGCTTCGACGATGAAGGCGGCGTTCGCTTCCTGGATGTCCTGCGGGCCATAGCATTCCGCAATCATCAGTTCCAACGTGCCATCCGCATTCGGGCTCACGATGTTGGTGAACCCGTCCGTGTCTAGTGCGACGCCCCACGGCGTCGGGGTGTGCTCTGTCTTGCTGTTCATGGACTCACTCGGGGGAGGCGGACTTCTCCGCAATTCGCTCCCGCATCGCCTCGATGGCGCGTTCATTGGTCGCGAAGAAATGCGGCGTGCGGCCGATCGATGCGGTGTAGATCATGCGGCCGGCGCGCTGTGGGCCGTGCTGTTCCTCGAGCTTCTTCCCAGCATCACCCGCGAGCGTCACAGCCCACCCGGCCATGCAGTGCGTCGTCGCACAGGTGTGCCATGCGTCCATTTTCAGCTTGCCTTCACCGCGCTCGACGATGCCGAGAATCCGCTCATCGATGTCCGCGATCACCGGCACATCGGGATTCCTTTCGCGGAAGCGGGCGGCGCGTCGTGCGTAGCGATCCTGGCGGGAGAGTTTCTGTTCTCCGGATTCAGGCTGGTCCGTAGAAACTCCGGCCGGGACGTTTCGAGCGTCAGCGAGGTCCGCGCCAGCGAGGTACGCGCCAGCGAGGTACGCGCCAGCGAGGTCCGCGCCAGCGAGGTACGCGCGAGCGAGGTACGCGCCAGCGAGGTACGCGCCAGCCTTGACGGCCTGCAAGATTGCGTAGCGCAGATGCGCTCCGATGGGTTGCGCCGCGATTTCCTCCGGCAGTTCGCAATCGAAAAGGACGGCGTCGGTGAAGCGGTGCTTGATTTGGTAGTTCATGATGTTTCCTTAAGGCTGATACTTCGGTACTAAAGGGACCGCGCCAGCAGCGTTTTCAGTTCGCCGGCTTGGATCATTCGTCTCAGCTCGGCCAGCACGATCCGCTCGGCAGCCTCTTCGATCGTGCGACCGTAGAATCCGGTGCGCACCAGCAGATCGAGGTAATGGCGCGCGGCGTCAGACAGCGGAACGGCGGTGGCTTTACTCATGATTGAT
>DASTHJ010000344.1:0-2650 GCA_035718265.1 Steroidobacteraceae bacterium
TGCCTGGTCATCGTCTACAACAACGTGGTCGCGCGCCTGCGCCGGCTGCCCTTGAGCTGGGTGGAAGCCTCCATGGATCTCGGCGCGGACGGCCTGCAGACCTTCCGCTACGTGCTGCTGCCGCAGGTGGCCACCGCGTTCCTGGCAGGCGGCATGCTGGCGTTCGCGCTGTCCTTCGACGAAATCATCGTCACCATCTTCACGGCCGGCAAAGAGCGTACGCTGCCGATCTGGTTCTTCAACGAACTGTTCCGGCCGCGGGATCGGCCCGTCACCAACGTCGTGGCGGTGATCGTCATCGCGGTGACGCTGCTGCCGATCGTGCTCGCTTACTACCTCACGAGGCCCGACGATGAACACGAAACTGCTCGTTAACGGCAAGCTGGTCAAGGGCAGAGGGGAAGAGCTGGACGTGCTCGACCCGGCCACCGGCAAGGTGATCGCGCAGGTCAACGAGGCATCGGAAGAACAGGTTGCCGCCGCGGTGAGCGCGGCGTCGAAGGCCTTCCCCGCGTGGGCGGCCACGGTGCCGAAGGATCGCGCGACGCTGCTGCTCAGGCTCGCCGATCGCATCGAGGCCGAGGCGCACGAGTTCGCCGCGCTCGAATCGCAGAACTGCGGCAAGCCGCTGGCCGCGGCGCTGAACGACGAGATCCCGGCGATATCCGATGTGTTCCGCTTCTTCGCCGGCGCGGCGCGCACGCTGCACGGCGCGGTCGCCGGCGAGTACCTGCCCGGTTTCACCAGCATGATCCGCCGCGATCCGCTCGGCGTCGTCGCGTCGATCGCACCCTGGAACTATCCGCTGATGATGGCGGCCTGGAAGCTGGGACCGGCGCTCGCCGCCGGCAACACTGTCGTGCTCAAGCCCTCGGAGCAGACGCCGTTGACGGCGCTCAGGCTCGCCACGCTGCTGGCCGAGCTGTTTCCGCCGGGCGTCGCCAACATCGTGTGTGGCCGGGGCAATACCGTGGGTGCGCCGCTGGTGGCGCAGCCCGAGGTCGCCATGATCTCGCTGACCGGCTCGATCGCGAGCGGTGAGAAAGTGCTCGCCGGCGCGGTCAAGGGCACGAAGCGCACGCACCTCGAGCTCGGCGGCAAGGCGCCCGTCATCGTGTTCGACGACGCCGACCTCAAGTCCGTGGTCAGCGGCGTGCGCACCTTCGGCTTCTACAACGCGGGGCAGGACTGCACGGCCGCCTGCCGCATCTACGCGGGCGCGAAGATCCACGACAAGCTGGTCGCGGACCTGTCCGCGGCCGCGGGCAGCATCAAGCTGGGCACGCAGCAGGAGGAGGGCGTCGAGATGGGACCGCTGATCACCGGCCGGCAGCGCTCGCGCGTGGCCGGCTTCGTGCAGCGCGCGCGGGAGAAGCGTCACATCGAAGTCACCACGGGCGGCAAGGCGCGGGCCGGCGGCGGATTCTTCTACGAGCCCACCGTCATCGCGGGCGCCAGGCAGAGCGACGAGATCGTGAAGAAGGAAGTCTTCGGCCCGGTGGTCAGCGTCACGCGCTTCAAGGATGCCGAGCAGGCCATCGAATGGGCCAACGATTCGGACTACGGTCTGGCGTCATCCGTGTGGACCCGGGACGTCGGCAAGGCCATGAAAGTGGCCGCGCGACTGCAGTACGGCTGCACCTGGATCAACACGCATTTCATGCTGGTCAGCGAAATGCCGCACGGCGGCCTGAAGCGCTCCGGCTACGGCAAGGATCTCAGCGTGTACGCGCTCGAGGACTACACCGCCGTGCGGCACGTCATGGTGAAATTCTAGGAGCCCGTCGACGTGGACTCGCTTTCCCGCCCGGACACTCCCTGCCGCCAGCGCACCAGCCCGACGGCGTAGGTCACGTAGTAGCCGGCCAGCAGGCCGAAGATGCCGAGCGTCAGCGGGCTGGACGAGAAATCCTGCGGAGACTGCGCCGCGTACGGGTTCTGCGAGTACAGCACCATCATGCGGTAGATCACGCGCCCGACGAACAGCAGCGACAGGGCGATGCCGATGTGCGCATTCGGCGTGTAGAACAGGCCCTGCGGCGTCACCTCGAACTTCGTGTGCCGCGTGCCGAACACGCCGAGCACCGCGCCCGCGACGATGCCGGCCGCCAGCGCCGCGAGTCGCAGCGGCTGCGCGAGCGCGCCGAGCGAGATCAGGATGACGATCGCGGGGAACAGCGTCATCGTGAGCCAGGGCCGCCACTTCGTGAGGTGCTGCCGGCCGATGTTGCGCTTGACGCGGCGGTACAGCCGCCACAGCACGAGCGGAACGACGATCAGGTAGGGCAGGAAATTCGGGGCGCCGGCTTGCATGCCGGCAAAGTAACACTAATCGAACGCCTTCGTCTTCACCGCGGAGCTGTGGTCGTGGAACCGCGGTAGTTTGTCGGTCGTGTCGAACCACGGCACGCGGTCCTTCGTCCACACGTGATCGTCGATGTGCGCGCGGCCGGGATCGTCGAGGCTGCCGATCGTCACGAGCATGCGGTCCGCGAGCACGTCCTCGTGCATCGTGAGCGTGCTGCCGCATGTGGGGCAGAAGCCACGCTGCGCGTGCCGCGACGACTGATAACGCACGGGCTCGCCCTTCAGCCACGTGAAGCTCGAAACCGGGAAGTGCACGAACGCGAGCGCCGGCGCGCCGGACACC
>DASTHJ010000345.1:0-3313 GCA_035718265.1 Steroidobacteraceae bacterium
CCACAGCGCGCGGCCCACCAGCGTCAGCCAGATGCCGAGCCCGGCGAACAGGAAGATCTGCCAGAAGCGGCCGAGGTCGACGTATTCCCAACCCTGGTGACCGAACCAGAAGTTCTTCGCCAGGCCGAGCTTCTGCATCACCGCCAGCCACTGGCCGGCGAAGGCGCCCACCACGATGATGATCAGGCAGGTGAACAGCACGTTCACACCGAGCCGCTGGAATTTCGGCTCGTGTCCCGAGATCGCGGGGCCGATGTACAGGCCCATGCCGAGCCACGCGGTCGCGATCCACAGCACCGCGAGCTGCGTGTGCCAGGTGCGGCTCAGCGAATAGGGCAGCACGTTGGCGAGCTGGAAGCCGTACGCCTCCTGGCCCTCCACCTGGTAGTGCGCGGTGATCGCGCCCAGCAGGATCTGCGTCAGGAACAGCGCGATCACCAGCCAGAAGTATTTCGCGGTGGCGCGCATTGAGGGCGTCACGCGGATCATGGCCAGCGGGTCGCTGGCCGGGAGCGCCGGCGGCGGCTCGTCGCGATGCCGCGCGTGGTGCCAGCCGAGCAGCGCGATGCCGGCGATCAGGAACAGCACGCTGAACACCGTCCACATCAGCAGGTTCGACGCCGGCGTGTTGCCCACCAGCGGCTCGTGCGGCCAGTTGTTGGTGTAGGTCACCGTGCCGCCGGGCCGCTCGGTGGCGGCGGCCCACGCCGACCACCAGATGAAGGCGGTCAGCGCGCGACGATGCTCCGCGTCCGGAACCGTGGCTTCCTTCATCGCGTAATCCTTGCGCAGCTCGTGCAGCGCGGGGTCGTCGCCGAACAGCGCGACGTAGTGATCGGCCACCTCGCGCACCGCCGCGGCGCGCTCCGCGTCGAGCGTGATCGTGTCGCTGGCGGCGTCGTAGGTGTTGTGGCGAATGCGCGGGATCAGGCGCGCGACGGCCGCGGCGCGCTGGTCGGCGCCGAGCTCTTGGTACGACACACCGTTGTGCCGGTGCGCGTCGCGCTCCAGCGTGGCGAGCGCTTCACGGTGCAGCCAGTCTGCGCTCCAGTCGGGCGCGACGTAGCTGCCGTGGCCCCAGATGGAGCCGAGCTGGTGGCCGCCGATCGACTGCCAGACCTGCCGGCCGCGGTCGATGTCGGCGCGCGTGTACAGCACCTGGCCATCCTGCGAGACGACTTGCGCCGGCAACGGCGGCATCACGCGATGGATTTCCGTGCCGACCCACAGCAGCACGCTGAACGACACGAGGAGCAGGAGTCCGAGTCCCACCCACAGACGGCGATTGGTATTCATGGCAATTCTCCTGATGGCCGCGCGCATGCTCGCCGCCGCAGGAGGAGGCCGCCCTGATCTGGATCAGTTGTCGGTGCGATCCCGCGCGAAACGCGCGGCCGGTCACACTCGGCGGGATACGCGTTCTCCCGTATAGTCGTCGTCCAGGTGACGGAGGCTTGCCATGAACGACAGCGAACTGCGCGATCTGCTCACGCAATTGCACGCCCGGTTGGGAAGCGCCCGCACACTGAGCGCGGAGGACCGCCAGCTGCTCGTCACCGTGCTGGCCGACATCGGGAAAGTGCTGGAGCAGAGTGAAGGCGCCGCGCGGCCGGATGTGCCGGGCCTGGAGTCGCTCGCCGTGAAGTTCGAAGCGGACCATCCGGCGGTGGCCGACGGGTTGCGCCGTCTCGCCGACACGCTCGGCAAGGCTGGCATCTGAATCCCATGCGCCTCGCAATCGGCGCGGCGCTGCTCCTCGTCCTGCTGGCGCCATCACCGGCGCGTGCCGATGCGCAGGTGCAGATCGCCGAGATCGATCCCGGCGGGTCGGCGGTGCTCGGCGCGCGGCAGCGCGTGAACGTGCGCCTGGCGTACGACACCGAGGAACCGATTCGCCTGTGGGTGCGGCCGTTCCTGCGCGGCGTCGAGGTCGATGCCTATTCGAATCCGTCCGAGGAATACACGGGCCAGGGCGAAGCGCTGGGCTGGTTCGGGCTCGTGCGACCCGGTGAAGTGGACGAGATCCGCGTGCGCGCCGGCGGCGGCAGGCCATATCGCGAATGGGAAGTCGCCTCGCTGCCCGTCTCCTTGCAGTGGACCGCGCAGGCGTCCGCGGGCGATGCGGCCACGGCGCCCGACTGGGTGGGCGAGTTGCAGGATGCGGCCCATGCGCGCGCCGCCGTGCGCCAGCGCGTGGCGGCGAACCAGCCTGCCTCCGCCGCGGAGACGGTGCTGTTCAGCGGATTCATGCTGCTGATGCTGGGCATCGGGCTGGCCGGCATCGCCTGGCCGTTGCTCGCCTGGTGGAAATGGCGCGGCGGCTGGCGCGTGGCCGCGGCGCTGCCGGCCGCGGCCATGTGTTTCGTGGTGCTGCGCCTGCTGATCGACACGGCCCGCGATCCCACGTCGCACAATCTCTGGCCGTTCGAGATCCTGGTCTGGTCGGGCGTCTGCCTGCTGGTGATGGGTGTGCTGCAGCTCGCGCGGCGGCTGCTGCGGGTCGCGGCCCGCGACGCCTGACTACTCGCGCAGCACGCTGCCCGCCAGCGCCTCGAGCTTCGGCAGATCGGTGAGCTCGATCTCGCGGCGGTCCACCTTCACCAGCCCCAGGTCCTGCAGGCGGCGGAAGCCGCGGCTCACGCTCTCGGAGGCGAGCCGCAGGTAGTTGGCGATGTCGGTGCGCGTCATGGTCAGGCGGAAACGCGTGGCCGAGAAACCGCGCGCCGCGTAGCGGCGCGACAGCGACACCAGGAAGGCGGCCATGCGTTCGTCGGCGCTGAAATTGCCGGCGAGCAGCGCGGCCTTGCCGATGTCCTGGCTGAGTAGTTTGAACAGCTGCTGCTGCACGCCCGGCATGCGCGTGGCGAGCGCCGCGATGCCCGGGAAGGAGAACTTGCACAGGCTCACCGAGTCGAGCGCCACGGCATTGCACGGATAGGTGTTGCGCGAGATGGCATTGAGCCCGATGACCTCGCCGGGCAGGAAGAAGCCGAGCACCTGCTCGCGGCCCTCGCTGTCGGTCACGTAGGTCTTGACCGTGCCGGCGCGCACCGCGGCGATGGCGTCGAAGCGGTCGCCCTCGCGGAAGATGTGCGTGCCCTCCTCGAAGGGGCCGACGTGCTCCACCAGCACGTGCAGTTCCTTCAGGCGGCTCTTGTCGTAGCCCTGGTCGAGGCAGGCCGAGGAGAAGGCGCAGGTGCTGCAGAAGTGCAGCTCGTCGCCGTCGTCGGAGATGGGATTCTTCATCGTCCTGCCAGACGCCCCGCGGACGGCGCTGGCGGAGGCGGGCATGAGGTGTGTCCCCTTTTGCTAG